>JAQSYD010000005.1 GCA_029256325.1 Clostridia bacterium | reverse complement strand
TCTTTTATCACTCCACCGATATAGTACGGCAGACCACATCCTGCATAGGATATATGCTCTTCCTTTGTGAATATCTTCACATCCAAGTCCGGATTTTCTCTCTTGGCTTTTGATGCAGCCTTTGTACCAGCTGCTACAGCGCCAATGACAACTAGTTTTTGTTTTTCCATTAAATAATAACCCTCCTACATTCTACTAATCAAATAATAAATCAATGATTTTTTTTACCTCTTCATTTGCTATGCTGTAGGTAACTTCAAGACCTTTTCTAGTTCCTCTGATGATTCCTCTTGACCTCAAAATTCCCAAATGTTGGGATACCGTAGATTGCGGCAGTTCTAGACATTCCTGCATATGTGAAACGTTGCATTCCTTGTCCATCAAACCTTTTACTATGCACAACCTCACAGGATGTGCCAGAACCTTTAATAGCTCGGCTTTGTCATTATATTTTGTCAAGTTCTCCATGCAATCACCTCTTAAATCGCTATATCACAATATTACGATATAGCGATATATTTGTCAATCTATATTTGTTATGCTTTTCACTTTTTTATAAAATAAATATGGTTTTTTTAATAGAAATTACTACGATACCTTTAGTATAACCACCAGCGTTTTATTTTTCGTTTACAAAATATTGTTTTCTGTTAAAATAATTATGAATAGAAGTAAATACTATGAGGTGATTCCTGTGCCCTTGGATATAGATATGCAACAAAATGAATATAACCTTTCTGTGCGATTTTCAAAAGTGGCTGAACTGCTTGCAGCCGTTCATATGCTTTCTGACAAAAATCATCATAGCTTTGATGCTGACTGGACGAAGCATGTATTTGACAACATTAGTGCAGATAGCAAAAGCTTTTTAGATGAATTATCCAGTCTCAATTTTCCGGGTTTGGAGCTGTTTGATTTTATCACCAGAGAAGGTATTTATGACAATATACCGCTTTTCATAAAAAAGCTGGAGAGTTATAATAGTCTGGACTTTGTTCATATCATTCTGGATGAAAAGCTAAGCAAGGATCAGCTAAAAGCTGCTCAAAAGGATGCCCGTACCTTCAATTCAGTGTACCAAGAAGTTCCATGGGTTCTCAAGGGCTCAGAAAGCTTTTTACGCTATATGCTTACTGATGCTGAAAATTACAAGCAAAGTACGATTAAGCTTTTAAATGACATATATAGCACCGGTTTTGAAGAAAAACTGTCTGAGCAAAAACAAAAGTACGAAGATTCTATGGATGCTTTGAAATTAAGACTATCAGGGAGAAATCCCATAGAAGTCGGTGAGGAAATAAAAGGTTCTAAATTTAACTCGAAGGTTAATTTTAATGAATATATTTTTTCACCCTCCTATTTCTTTCATCATCATAACATCATCTCCTATAACAAAAATACTTATCTTATGATTTATAACATTAATATTGACAACAGCTTTGATGATGGAGAAGCAGAAAGACTGTCAGAGCTGCTCAAGGTACTATCAGACAAAAGCAGACTTGAAATATTAAGGCAGTTGAAAAGAAGACCTACATACGGCAAAATACTTTCGACTCGACTTAACCTCACAACGGCAACAATCTCTAGGCATCTAGACCAATTAAAAGCAATAAACCTGATTAAAGAAGATAAAAATAACAATGTGAAATACTATTATGTAAATAGCGATGAGCTTGAAAAGCTATTCGATGAAATCAGAAGATTTCTTAATAAAAGATAGAGCGGTAATTTCCTATATTTAGGTAAAATTACTGCTCTTTTTATTGACAACGATGATTTGCTATATTATGATTATAATATAGTGTTACGTAGTTACGCAAACGCGTAATATAGATTCTTCATATAGGGGGTCTTTATCATGATCAACCATATTTTATCAACAGCCAAAAGAAACCTGACCATGCAAACCAGAGCTTATCCCATTGATTTCTTTATCAGTAAGCTGCTTAGCTGCTTCTTCACCATCCTAGGTGCGTTTTTTATGTACAATATTGTTTTCAAAGGTAACGTCTCCATTCATTTCATTAAATTCAGCGGTACTTCTGACTATATGTCCTTCGCTATTCTTGGATGCTTTACGAACTTGTTTGTTAGAGGAACCTTTCTAAACGTAAGCAGAAGCTTCATCACAGAAATGCGAGAAGGTACGCTGGACAGCCTTTTGATATCTCCTGTAAATTACATGGGATATTTATCAGGCAATATGCTTGAACAAACCATGATTACTTCCGGAGAACTGCTGGCAGCAATGATAATCACACTTCCTTTCGGCTTGAGATTTCCAAGCATCAATGTTGTTTCAACATTATTATGTATCTCAATAACATTGATTTCACTCTTTGGTATGGCAATTATACTTTCAGGCATTATGGTTTATTTTAAAGATACCTACTTAAGCCAAAATACAGTTTTTAGTGTACTGTTCCTAACTACAGGGGTTCTCTTCCCAATTCAATACCTGCCAAGCTGGATTCAAGTATTCTCCAATTTAATACCTGTTACTTATTCTCTTCGCATCCTTAGAAATAGTGTTCTTGTTGGACTTGATATCGTCAGTCAGGCAAGGGATTTTATAACCTTGGCGCTGTTATCAGCCATTTACTTTGCAGTAGGTGTACTGCTTATCAATAAAATAATGAAAAAAGCACCGGAAAAACAATTTATTTAGGAGGCGGTAAAATGCTTATTGCAAAAGGTTTAAAAAAGAATTACATAAGCAAGGAAAAAAATGGATTTTTCAGGAGCAGCGTAAAAACAATTGAAGCTGTCAAAGGCATAGATCTGACCATAGAGCCCGGAAAAATAGTAGGTCTATTAGGACTGAATGGTGCAGGTAAGACTACCACAATTAAAATGCTTTCAACTTTATTGGAGCCGGATGAAGGCAGCTGCAGCGTAGATGGACTAGATCTTGTGAAAGATGCTTTTAAAATAAAGCATATCGTCAATATGATAGCCGGTGGAGAAAGAATGGTATATTGGCGACTCACTGCAACGGAAAATCTTGAGTACTTCGGTAAATTATATAACATTCCAAAAAATGAACTGAAAAATCGAATTGATGGTTTAATTGAGTTTGTAGGCCTTAAGGAAAGAGCCAATGAACCTGTCGAGAAGTACTCAAAAGGCATGAAACAAAGACTTCAAATTGCAAGAGGCTTAATCAATGATCCGAAGTATCTATTTATGGATGAGCCTACACTTGGCTTGGATGCTCCAATTGCAAGGGACTTAAGAAAATTTACGAAAAGCCTTGCCAGAGAAAAGGGGAAAGGTATACTTCTCACTTCACATTATATAAATGAAATTGAAGAACTTTGTGATTATGTGTACATTATAGACCAAGGTCTAAAGATTATGGAGGGTACTCCAAAAGAAATTGCAAGCATTGTGGCGAATTGCACCAATCAGTATAAAATAAAGATGCTTGATTTTTCTGAGAAGCTTAAAAGCCAGTTTGAGACTTTTCTACGAACTGTTCAATCCGATTACTTCATAGAAGCAGCTGATGGAGGCTATGAAATTGATGTTACTTCGCATATGGATATACAAGGTGAACTCATAGCGCTTTTATCGCAGCATACAAAGATCATAAGCTTTGCTGCCATGGAACCAAAGCTGGAGGATGCAATTATTACTTTATCTGAGGTGAAGGCTTATGAACAAATACATGCTTAGCAGCATCAAGGCAGAAGCAATAAAACAGCATAAATCCGTATACCACTCAAGCTTAATGTACTTTTCTATGCTTATATGGCCTGTGCTGGACTTGTTTGCAGCCTATTACGCCTATAAGCCTTTCGAGGGCTCTGCTACCAGCGAATTCATAGCAAAATGGGTTGGAGATGATAAGATTTTTGCCTTCATATTATTTGGCTCTATCAGCTACATGTTTTTCAAATGCTTCGTTCAATCCGCTTGGCGCTTTTCTTATGAAAGAGTCTCCGGAACCTTAGAGCTTATCTATCTTACCCCTTCCAACAGGTTGGGCATAATGCTGGGGAATGCCCTGGCATCCCTTTTTGAAAGTGCCTGGATGTTCACGGTATTCTGCATTGGAGCCTTAGTGTTTTTTACAGATCTGTATATTTCAAGCGCATTTATGCTGGTGATCGCGATTTTTTCCTTAGTCATACCTTCCATATGCTGGGGAATCTTTATGAATTCATTGTTTATGTTTTCAAGAGACACGGGAATATTCTTTACGGTGTTTCAATCCCCCATGGAGCTTTTTGGAGGAGCAAAGATACCTTACCCCGCTTTTCCAATTTGGGCGAAGCTGGCAGGAGGAATATTCCCCCTTACCTGGTCGGCTAACATTGTCAGAAAAATATTTATGCATGGTGTTGCACTAAATGACATACAAATCGAGCTGCTTCTTCTGAGCTTGATTTGTATTGGTCTGTTTTTGCTCACCTTATTACTGCTTAAAAAAAGTGAAGCCTACGCAAGAAAAACAGGAAATATGGCATTGTTTTAAAAGTAAAACCTGATAACTGTGGTGCCTGGTACCGCAGTTATCAGGTTTTGAAGATCAACAATTACAAATATTTCAATCCAAGCACCAAAAGTGCAGTAATCATAGAGGTCAGCACGCCAATGAAGATCTTTTGAGACAAATCAGCCGGTTTTTTTTCTAAATGATTGACAGCCTTCTGCAGCTCCTTCAAGCTCAACTTGATATCCTCCAATACATTGAAAATCATCTTAATTTGTTCATTATAAACAACTGTTTTTGTCTCAACCTCACCAAGTCTCGTACCAAAGTCTCTTAGTGTCTGATCAATATTGTTAAGGCGTCTTTCCGCTTCATTTGCCTGTGTACATTCTCTTTTGTCATTATCTCCCATGGCGATACCTCCTTTCTAATATTTATAACCCCTTCCACTAGTACATTATATGAGCTTGTACTTCATTGGTGTGCAAAAAATACAAAGCAACAGTCCTATGAAGACTGTTGCTTTTAGTTCCTCTAATTCTATAATAGCTTCATTATACTCTGATACAGCAGCTTAGCTGTTAATACCATTGCAATGGTCACAAATATTGGCTTTATTACCTTAGCCCCGTTATTGATTGCTATTTTAGTACCGACTCTGGCTCCTAGAATCATTGCCAAAGCCATAGGAATTCCCACCATATACCTGATATTGCCGCTCATTGCAAATAATACAAGAGAAGTAATATTGCTGACAAAATTAAGTATCTTTGCATTTCCGGCACTAACAGTAAAGTCAAAACCAAATATGCTGATAAATAAGAAAATCAAGAAAGCACCTGTGCCAGGTCCAAAAAATCCGTCGTAAAAACCTAATCCAAAGGCAAACAAGCAGCCGTAAAATATGTTAAGCTTTGTCAAACCCTTGAACTTATCTTCACTGCCAAAATCCTTCTTGATGATTGTGTAAATAGCAACTGCAAAAATAAGAACAAGTATCATCATTTGCAGGATAGCTGGGTCTATCTTTAATGCTGTGTATACACCAATAGATGCACCTACCAAAGTGCATGGTATCAGATATTTAATTAATGGCATATAAATTTTCTTTGATTTTGCAAAGGTCAAGGTACTGGTAAAGGATGCACAAGAGCTGGCAAATTTATTGGTACCTAATGCCAGCTGCGGCGGCACCCCTACGGCCATGACAGCAGGCAAACTGATAAGTCCTCCGCCACCCGCTATGGAATCAACAGCTGCAGCAGCAAAGCCTGCTATACATATAAATATATAATCTAATATCCCCACAATTTAACCCCCTACACTCTATAACTTATCGTAGCTCTTAACCAAGGGTGGAATCACTTGCTTCTTTCTTGATACAACCCCCGGCAGCTCAATTGAGCTTTCATGTGCTACTCCATCAAAGGCTCTTGTTACCAGCTCTGTATGACTGCCTATGAAAAGCAGATCTGTGCTTTCATGAGCTATATCTGTAAGCATAAACAGCACTAAATCCAGCTTTTTTTCTTTATTTACTTTCTTCATATACTGCAGCATACGTTCCTTAATTTCATCCAGTTCACTTCTATCCATTGAATTGATCTGTCCAACACCTAAGGATAAATTTCCAACCTTAAACTGTTTAAAATCCTGATAGAAAATTTCCTTTTCCCTCTTATTCGCTAGATCGGAGCCTGCTCTGAACATATCCTTGGCAAACTCCTGCATATCTATTTGCGCAGTCTGCGCCAGCTCTTCTGCTGCAGCCTTATCCATTGGCGTGCAGGTTGGAGACTTGAACATCAAGGTATCAGATAATATGGCTGCACACAACAAACCTGCTATATTACGTGGTATGTCAACCCTATTTTCCTTGTATATGTTATATAAAATAGTGGCTGTACAGCCTAAGGGTTGATTTCGAAAATATACAGGCCCGCCTGTTTCAATATCCCCTATTCTGTGATGATCAATAATCTCTAGTATTTCTGCTTCTTCCAGTCCCTCAACAGCCTGCGCCCTCTCATTGTGATCCACCAGTATAACCTGCTTACGTCTCAGATTGATAAGAGATGCTCTGGATATCATACCCTTAAAGTTGTTTTCGCTGTCTATTACCGGGAAGTTTCGATATCTTTTCTTAACCATAATCTCTCTGATTTCATCAATATTGTCATCAATATTAAATATCGTGAGATTTGTTTTCTTCATAAAATAGCTTATTGGTATACTTTGATTGATTAATCTGGCTACCATATAAGTGTCATGGGGTGATATGATAATGGCGCATTGATTCGCTTCAGCCATTTTCTTTATTGAGTTGGCGACAGGGATCCCCCCCGTTACTATCAGGCATTGCGCCCCCGCTTCTATGGAGCAAAGCTGTGTTTCATAACGGTTGCCCACGATAACAATATCCTTTGGGTTTATGTAGCTTTCCATAACCTCTGGATTCATCGCGCCAATAAGCATATGTCCATTCCTGACACAATCCTCAATATTACCAACAATCATTTCTCCCTCAAGAACTTCAATCATGTTTTTATATGGCGTATTGGCGGTGGATAAGATACTGTTGTCGTAAATATCCATATAGGACTGTGCAATATCGCCTACTGTAATAATACCGTCCAGCTTGCGGCCATCTCCCGAAACAGGAAGGGTCGTTATATTAAAGTTCTTCATGGTTTCCCAAGCTCTTTTCATTGAAATGCTCGGCTGAACCGTAGCAATGTTTTTAATGCTTATATCACTGATTTGAGTTTTTACATCTGCCAATAATTCAGGCTGCTCGATCTCAAAATGTTTTAAAACATAATTGGTCTCACTGCTGACAACGCCAATTCTTGTAGGTATATACCGGTTCTCTTTGTCTATGGCATTTTTTAGATATGCGTATGCAATAGATGAACATATGGAATCGGTATCTGGATTTTTATGTCCTATAATTAGAATATTTCTGCTCTCATTCACATTTCATTCCTCCCTCAATCATCCTTTTGACCTTACTGCTGCAGTATAGAAGAAATTCTTCTATGTCATTCTCAACGATGCTTCTGCAGCTTTCTATAATCTCTTCCGCCTTTTTCACATCTATACTGATACTATGCTTTGACTGCATTTGTATGTTATATTTCTCTGCCAACGTATGGCAGTTAGATTTATCAAGTTCAATATAATGAGAAAGCTTCTTAAAGCTTTCCGCAATTTCTTTGTTTTTTAATCCGTAGTAATGTTCAATGGGACCTGTAAATTGTTCCATTGCAGCTTCGTCAAAAATAGCTTTATGGAGTTCTTCAACAAAATAGGGTTGGCTCTCAATGGTATTAAGTTCAATACCCATTTCAACAAAATTATGAGCCTTCCATAGTCCATAGCTTTCCGGAATATTACATGCCTCAATCACACGGTCTACAATGAGCTTTGCCTTCTGAAAACAGTAGCCCTTGTACCCTTCCTTATAGCTTTCATCGCCATAATAGTCCAGACCCATAGGCTTTACTGTATGAGTAATCATCCCACGAGCAAAGTCCGGACAATAGCCTATCAGATAATCATAAAGCTCAAACCCACAATAATGAGTTTGTTTATAATCAAGGCACCCTGTTATTACAATATCGGGATAAACTGCCCCCAATATTACACTGCTATTTCTAAAATTTATTACTTTTTCTGCAAACCCAATATGAGTTATAGGAAACATAATATCACATCCCCTCATATTTTACCATTATATTATTAGATAATATAGTATATTAAATGTTTCATGCGCTCATTTCAATTATTGTAAACAACGTGAAATCATGGGCTGACACATGGGTCAGCCCCTACTGTAGGGGACGACCCATGTGTCGTCCCGCGTATTATCGCATGCTTTATGAATTTACAAATATAAGTCCGTCCATTATAAGATACCACCGCAGCACATTCAAAAAAGGGGAAAAACCCTAAAGTTTTTCCCCTTTTCCCTTTTGTTCATATTATTGAGCTTTTGAGGCTCTTATGCTTAATATCAGCTTATTTACTTCTCCTGCCAATAGTGGTACTAAGCACAACACTATAATCACAGCCCAGTCTATTAACTGCAAGGCATAGGTTTTAAATATCGGCTCTAAGAAAGGCACATAAATGACAATCAAAAGCAACAACAGTGATATAAAAGTGGCTGTAACCATTGACTTATTTGAAAATATACCCAGCTTAATCACCGAGAATCTCTCTGACCTGCTTGAATATGCTCTGATAAGCTCTGCTAATATCAAGGTTGTAAATGCAACGGTCCTGGCAATCAACAAGCCTTCTTCATTAGGTTCAAATATGCTTCCTGCATATTTGTCCAATGCCCATATATAAGCTGTAATCACCGCTGCGAATAATGCGATGCTTTGTACCATTATACCGGTTATCATAACTTTATTCAGTATAGGTTCTTTGGCATTTCTCGGCTTTTGGTTCATAATATCCGGCTCACCCTTCTCTGTCCCCAGGGCAAGTGCCGGGAAGCTGTCCGTTACAAGATTTACCCATAATAGCTGTATAGGCACTAAGGGTACAGGAAGATTAAACAATATGCTTAAAAATATAATCAATATTTCTCCTATGTTGCAGGAGAGCAAGAAGAATACAAATTTCCTAATGTTACTGTAAATCACTCTTCCCTCTTCAACAGCAGCCACGATTGTTGCAAAATTATCATCCATTAGAATGATATCTGCAGTACCCTTTGCTACGTCAGTACCGGTAATACCCATGGAAACCCCAATGTCAGCTCTTTTTAAAGCCATAGCATCATTTACTCCGTCACCGGTCATGGCTGCTATATGGCCCTTACGCCTTAAGGTTTCTACTATTCTAACCTTATGCTCAGGGGAAACTCTGGCATAAACACTAATATTTTCAATTCCATTGAATAAATCTTCATCAGAAGTGTTATCCAGATCAGCACCTGTCAGTACTCTGTCTCCTTCTTGCATAAGCCCTAATTCCTTTGCTATGGCAACAGCAGTGTCCTTGTAATCCCCTGTTATCATGACAGGTCTTATTCCTGCTTTTCTACAGGTTCTTATTGCATCAAGGGCTTCTACTCTCGCCGGGTCAATCATACCCATTAAACCAACAAATATTAAGTCATTTTCAATTTTTTCAGATGTAATGCTTTTGGGCATTTGATCATAGCCTCTGTAAGCAAAGGCAAGCACTCTCAATGCATCACTGGCAAACTGACTGTTAACAGCAGTAATTTGATTGATCTGTGCTTCCGTCATTTCTACAATACTTCCACCAGAGAAGCACCTGCTGCATTTGTTTAGTATGATGTCCGGCGCACCCTTTGTAAAGGATACAATTTTATTTTCTATAAAGTCCTTATGAAAGGTTGTCATCATCTTTCTATCTGAGTCAAAGGGCAGCTCCGCAATTCTATTATATGCGCTGTTCATTTCCGACTTTTGCATTTGACCCTTGGCAGCGACAGTGATAAGAGCACCTTCTGTGGGGTCGCCAATAATCCCCCAATGATTATCCTTTGGATCCTTCAGCTCCAAGCTTGCATCATTGGCAAGAACGCCCAATGCAAGCAGCAGCTTGAGGTTTTGATCCTCTTCCGGTGTAATCTTGTTGTTATTTAAATAAAACTCTCCTTTTGGGTTATAGCCTTGGCCTGTTACATTATAGATGTTCCCTCCTGCATAAGCCTTTACAACGGTCATTTCATTTTGTGTTAAGGTCCCTGTTTTGTCAGAGCAGATGACTGTTACACAGCCTAAGGTCTCTACTGCAAGAAGCTTTCTTACAATGGCATTTCTCTGAACCATTTTTTTCATACCTAAGGCCAAAACGATTGTTACAACAACAGTAAGCCCTTCCGGTATACCTGCAACTGCGAGACTTACAGAAACCAGAAACATTTCCAGCAAGCTGCCGCCTCTTAAATAACCAATTCCAAATACCAACAAGCAAATCAATATACATCCGATTCCCAGCCACTTTCCAAGCTCATTCAGCTTCTGCTGCAACGGAGTAGTTTCATCCTTGTAAGACTGTATTGCTTCAGCTATTTTACCTATTTGAGTGTTTGTACCTGTACCAACAACGATTCCTCGCCCTCTTCCGTATGTAGTAACGGTACTCATATAAACCATATTTTTTCTATCCCCAATGGGTATATCCGTATTGAATACTGCTTCAGCATCCTTATCAACAGGTAGTGATTCTCCAGTTAAAGAAGCTTCCTCCACCTTCAAATTAATACTTTCTATTAGTCTTAGATCTGCAGGTATGCTGTCCCCTGCTTCAATTAAAACTAAATCCCCCGGCACCAAGTCTTTTGCCGGTATTATTTGTACTGAAGCATTTCTATATACTCTGGCATTCGGCGAAGCCATCTTTTGCAATGCAGCTAAAGCTTGTTCAGCTTTTCCCTCTTGAATAACACCCAATGCAGAATTTACTATAACAATAGCGATGATAACAATTGCATCCGTAATCTCACCAACGATTCCAGATACAATACTGGCACCGATCAATATCAACACGAGGAAATCCTTCAATTGATTCATTATTTTTGTGAACAGTGATTCTTTTTCTTTCTCTTTTAATTCATTAGTACCATGATGTGTCAGCCTATTAGCAGCTTCCTTGTCAGTAAGTCCAGTGCTTACATCTACTTGAAGCTCTTGCGAAACTGCATTTATGCTTTTGTTATACCAATTTAAGTTCAATTAAACCCCTCCGCTTTTATAACAAGATTTATTGAAAGTTTTTTGCACCTGTTGCAAAAAACCTACCCTAGGCGTTTCAACGAGGCAGGTGGATATATGCCCACCTCCTGTTGCAGAAATCGAAACCCACCACCTATAGAAGTGGGGGACATATTTTGCCTCGTTATATTATTAAAGGAAATCATGAAACAAGGATAATATGTATTCCAATAATATAATTACCATATAGCGTAGGAATTATAGCATTTTATTACAATAAAATATGTATAAAAAAAGACCTTCAACACAAGAATCCAAAATGTGTTAAAGGTCTTTCACTCTTATTTACTTAATATATCGGTAAGCTCCAGCTCTTTGTTTCTATCCTGCACTGTACTGATGCTCCACTCATTCTGGAATAACAGTACATAGTTGCCATACTGGTCTACTACCACCATCGTATCCGAGGTAAGCTTAGCTGCTCTTTTATTGAAGTCCGGTGTCTTAATCCATCTAATATATCGGAATGGAAGATGATCCATTACAACTTCAACATTATACTCATTTTGTAGTCTATACTCCAGTACTTCCAGCTGAAGTACGCCTACTACACCAATGATATATTCTTGAGTCGCTGCGTCAGGCTGCTGGAATACTTGTATTGCACCCTCTTCAGACAACTGTTCAATCCCTTTTATAAACTGCTTTCTTTTCATAGAGTTTTTTGTATATACCCTGGCAAAATGCTCTGGTGCAAATACAGGAATGCCCTCAAACTTAAAATTATTGGTGCCTTCACAGAGTGTATCTCCGATGTTGAATATGCCCGGATCAAAAACACCAATGATATCTCCTGCGTAAGCCTCATCTATAATTTCTCTATCCTGTGCCAGGAATTGCTGCGGCTGTGCCAATCTGATCTGCTTACCCTGCTGTACATGATTGACATTCATACCCTTTTCAAATTTACCGGAGCAGATTCTCATAAAGGCGATTCTATCCCTATGGGTAGGGTTCATATTGGCCTGTATTTTAAACACAAAGCCTGAAAAATCTTCATTTTCAGGATCTACTTCACCTGCATCGGACATTCTAGAGGTAGGCGGTGTCGTCAGGTCTAGAAATTCTTCCAGAAAAACCTGCACCCCAAAGTTGGTCATTGCACTGCCAAAGAATATGGGTGTCAGCTCTCCCTTAAGAACGCTGCCAGTATCAAATTCATCTCCTGCCATATCCAAAAGCTCAATGTCATCAATAAGCTTCTGATGTGCATCATCTCCAAGCAAGTCCCTAAATACAGAGTCATTGATATCATTCTTATTTGATGCTACTATGCTTTGTCCATGGTCACCACTGTCAAACAGCTCAATTTGCATCAACTTTCTGTTATAAATTCCTATAAAAGAATTGCCTATTCTGATTGGCCAGTTCATAGGATAAGATTTAATACCCAATACCTTTTCAATTTCCTCAATCAGCTCATAGGGGTCCTTACCCGCTCTATCCATTTTATTAATGAATGTAAATATGGGAATTCCTCTCATTTTACATACATGAAAAAGCTTTTTTGTTTGTGCCTCAACACCCTTTGCCGAGTCAATAATCATCACAGCACTGTCTGCTGCAACAAGTGTTCTATAGGTATCCTCACTGAAGTCTTGGTGTCCCGGTGTATCCAGAATATTGATGCAGAAATCATTGTATTCAAACTGCATGACGCTGGAAGTAACGGATATACCTCTTTGTTTCTCTATTTCCATCCAATCTGACACTGCATGCTTTTGTGCTTTTCTAGCCTTGACAGAACCTGCCAGTCTTATGGCACCTCCGTACAGCAGCAGTTTTTCAGTAAGTGTAGTTTTTCCTGCATCAGGGTGAGAAATTATTGCAAAGGTTCTTCTCCTTCTTATTTCATTTAAAGTATTTTGATTTAACATTCTTGTTCCTCGCTTTTTTGGATATTCAAACATATTTGATTTTACATGACTATGTGCATTGGTGTCAATTATATCGTGTCATATGTCATGTTATAACTTTTGTAAAGCTCCCAATTTTCGCCCACCTGCCTGTATATTGCAACATTGTCAAAAAAGGCTTCAAAGGAATAGCTGTGGTTCGCCAAAAGGAACCTGCAAATATCCTTATATTTATCCTTAATATCAAAGTAAGCCAAGGAACAGTGGAATATTCTGTTTTCATTGTCATAGGGCCCCCACTGCATCCATGATATTTCCTTCAACTTCGCAACAAAATGGGCAAAAAGCTGTCTGGCTTCCTCTGAAAAGCTGATGTCCATATAAATCACATTGTCATCAAATCTATTATAGCCCTCCAGTGAAATGCCGGCTGGCTTGTGATTTCTTGCAAAGTCCTCAAGAATCCTATCCAACTCACTGACATCATCGGCTTCAAATATGTCCTTCAAGGTAAAATGAGTTGGAACCTTTTGCTTTGCTAAAAAAACTGTACCAAACTTTTCGGATATTTCTTCCACCAGCTTTTGATGATAATTCTCTATTGTACCGCTTAATAAGCTGACTATTATATATTTCATAAGTACACCTGTTTGTTTACTTTTCTTAATTTATTTAAAGCATTCATATTTATATTTTACTTGAAATGCTTATATTATGAAACTGGTTTTCAGTTTTAAAAAAATAAGAACAGCTTATGCTGTCCTATTTTCATAAATGACCACTCTATTTCGTCCTTGTTCTTTGGCTGACCTCAAGGCTTCTTCAGCAAGCGCTACCACGTCTTTGCATTCAGCCTCACCTATACAGTTATTCGTGTTTGCAACCCCAAAGGAGCAGCTTACCGGAATATTTGTATCATCGTTGATTATTGGCAAAGAAGCAAGCTTTGTTCTCACACTCTCCAGCCTTCCTTTAATAGCTGTCGTATCAAAGGTATTTCTAAATATTACACCATATTTATCTCCATCATATCGACAGACGATGTCTCCTTTGCGAACTTCGCTTTCCAACAATTTTCCTATATCTTTAATCGCAATATCGCCACACAAGTGTCCATAAATCTCATTAATTTTCATAAAGTTGTCTATATCTATGATAGCTACTGTAAATGGTATTCCATACTTATCATAAACATCAATACAGTTCCTAATCTCTTTTTCAAAATAAATGCTATTATATAACCCTGTCATACCATCTCTTAAGGTCATATTTTCCAAACTGGAGTAAAGCTGTGCATTTTCTATGGCAAGCCTTACTACGACGGATAAGGTATTCAGAAACTGTTTATTTTCATCTTTAAAATAGTTTTCTAAAATATGTTCCAGGAAAATTACACCCAAACACCGATCCTTCTTCATCAAAGGAATAGCTGCTGCGGATTTTATTCCTCTGGCCTTACATATTTCTTCGTTTATTTCTAAAGCATCAAAAACGGTTAATTTCCCCTCCAGACAACCGTAAGCGATCAGTTTATTCTGTACAGTCTTCACATTTTTAAGGTCTTTTCTGCTTATGCTGCTGGCCTCAACCAATAGTGCACCGTCCTCTACGCTGAATATTGTGCTGCCGGTAACCCCCAGCACACCAATGAGCATATCATTTATGATGGCATATAAATTGTTATAGTCAGTAATAAGGTTTATATGTTGAAACAACTCAAATATCGAACTTATTTCTCTTACAGATTTCTCATACTTCATATTTAGATTGCTTAAATCCAGCAAGGTGCTTTCCACACATTTTTGATAACTGTCTACATCATTCTTGAGGTTATTTAAATATTCACATTTACTCCTATCAAGATCAAGACATTTTGCTTCCATCATAATACCTGCCTCCTGCCATAATTTTGCATATTATGGTATAATATTACTACTCTTTGGACAAGTTGGCAATCATTATAAAACATGAGATTGATTAAAATAATAGCCGATTAAACCGTATATACTAATGTAGAAAACTTCGTAAGTACAGCTTTGATTATAAAATTCCATTATGCTATATTTATTATATAAACAAATCGGAGGGAAATTAAATGAACAGATTTACAGATTATATTGACATTTCAGGAGAGGTTTTAAACGCTTTGCGCAGCTATGATCCCATCGTTGCCTTGGAATCAACGATCATATCTCATGGCATGCCTTATCCGGATAATATAGCAACAGCTTTAGAGCTGGAGCAAATTATAAGAGACAATGGTGCAACACCTGCAACAATTGCAATTATAGATGGCAGAATTAAAATTGGCATAACAAGCGAAGAGTTGGAAATACTGGCACAAGCTAAGGATGTTGCCAAGGTTAGCCGCCGCGATATCCCTTCCATCATTGCATTAGGCAAGTCAGGCGCTACTACAGTTGCATCAACCATGATATTCGCACAGCTGGCAGGTATAAATATATTTGCAACTGGCGGCATCGGCGGTGTACATCGAGGTGCAGAGGTATCCTTTGACATATCAGCAGACTTGACAGAACTGGCTCAAACAAATGTAGCCGTTGTATGTGCAGGGGTAAAATCAATCTTAGATATCGGTAAAACTCTTGAGAAGCTGGAAACCTTAGGCGTTCCTGTTTTAGGCTATTTGTCTGAGGAATTTCCGTCCTTCTATACCAGAAAAAGCGGCTTCCATGTAGACTATCGCTTTAATACGCCAAAGGAATGTGCCATGATGCTGAAAACCAAATGGGACTTAAATTTGGATGGTGGTGTTGTAGTAGCAAATCCAATACCCGCAGAATATGAAGCCAATGAGGATATCATCAATAACGCCATAAACCAAGCTTTAAGCGAAGCTGAAAAGCTCCAAATAAAAGGCAAAGAGGTTACTCCCTTTATGCTTGCAAAGGTCAAGGAACTAACTGGCGGCGAAAGTTTGGAAGCCAATATTGCATTGGTTCGAAACAATGCTGCTTTGGCAGCTCAGATCGCTGTTGAATACTGCAAATTGAACGAAAAATAGATTGAATTCGTGGTGTATAAGGGAAAGAGTGTTGTATTAGAACAAGGATACTCAACTTGTTTTATATACAACACTCTTTTTTATATTAAAATACGCTCCAAAGCCTTCTATTCAAAAAGCTTTTTCAACCCTTCATCGTAAGGTGCCTTTACAATGCCCTTTTCTGTAATAATTGCCGTTATCAGTTCATGGGGTGTCACGTCAAAAGCCGGGTTAAACACCTTGATGCCCTCCGGTGCTGTTCTTTTGCCAAAAGCACAAGTGATTTCATTTTCATGTCTTTCCTCAATGGGTATTTCTTCTCCCCTTAAGGTTCCCATATCAATAGTAGATGTTGGTCCTGCTATGTAAAAAGGTATACCATGGGCCTTCGCAAGTACTGCTAAACCGTAAGTGCCTATTTTATTTGCAGTATCACCATTGGCAGCTACTCTATCACAGCCTACAATTACTGCATTTATAATGCCTTTTTTCATGACCATGGCTGCCATATTATCACAAATTAGTGTAACATCAACACCTGCACGACTTAACTCCCAAGTCGTCAGCCTTGAGCCCTGCAGTAAGGGTCTAGTCTCGTCCGCATAAACCTTTATATCCCAGCCCCTATCCTTTGCTAAATACAAAGGTGCCAAAGCTGTTCCATATTGAGCTGTAGCCAAGCCCCCTGCATTACAGTGCGTCAGTACCGTCATACCATTTGTTAAAAGTTGTAGGGCATTCTCTCCTATGGCTCTGCACATTTCCTCATCTTCATTTCTTATGGCATGAGCTTCTGCCAGCAGTACTTCCTTTACTTCTTGAATGCTTTTATTCTTACAATCCATTGCCTTCGCTTCCATTCTGCGCAGTGCCCAAAACAAGTTAACTGCAGTAGGTCTTGACCCAGAAAGATAATCTGAATGCTTCTTTAACTGCTGATAGAAATCCTCAAAACTGGTGCTTTCAATATTTCTGACTGCTATGTATAAGCCGTAGGCTGCTGCTATTCCAATAGCCGGTGCTCCTCTTACCTTAAGGTGAAATATTGCCTCCCACACATCTTCTACCGTATCAAGCTTTGTATAATGAGTCTCCATAGGAAGCTTTGTTTGATCCAGAATGATTAACTTGTCATGCTCAAACTTCACAGATTGTATTTTGTCAAATGTACTTGTCATATTTATCCTCCTAGTCTTAAAACATCTTACTATCATTATAATACAGCCTTTCGTTTTTTTCATACAATAGTTCTTAAATATCCATACTAATAATCTATAGGTTATTTAAAATCATCCCGTTAAGTGATAGAATGATATCACAAATTACTAATTTTAGAGGTGTTGTAATGCAAAAGAAAGTTACAGTAATAGGCGGACTCAACATGGATATCAAGGCAAAATCCAAAAATAATCTAGTTGCTGGAGATTCAAATCCATCTGATATAGAAATAAGCGCAGGAGGTGTTGGAAGAAATATTGCTCACAATCTTGCTCTATTAGGTCTTGAAACCACCCTGTTAAGTGCTGCCGGCTGTGACAGTGAAAGCCATTCCATTATCGCACAGACTGCTGAAGCAGGTGTAAATATGAAGCATTTACTGATTTCCAGCTGTAAGAAAACAGGTAAGTACATCGCAATCTTAGATGCGCAAGGAGAAATGGCAATGGCTGTTTCAGACATGGATATATTGGAAGAGCTGGATACCGCTTATTTGAATTCAAAGCTGGATATTATTAAAACCAGTGACTTTATTGTATGTGATGCGAATCTATCCATGATGTGCCTGCAATTTATCATAGAAACCTGCAGAACAAATCATATTCCTCTCTGCATAGATCCTGTATCTGCTGCAAAAGCAGTAAAGCTGCAAGGTTTACTGCAGGGAATTGATATCCTCACGCCTAACGGTATGGAGCTTCAGGTATTGACTGGAATTCAAAGTAATGTTGAAAAAGCTTCCCAAGAGCTAGTTGGCATGGGTGTAAAGAATGTAATTGCAACACTTGGCGCGGAAGGCTTATGCCATACAGACATAAATAAAAGCACCCGTTACTCCAGTATTGCAAATAGCATTGTGGATGTAACAGGTGCCGGTGATTCGCTCACAGCCGGTTTAATATATGGTCTTTTAACATATGAAAACTTCCATATGGCATGTCTGTGTGGTTTGGCTGCCGCCGCAATTACTTTATCTTCAAAAGAAACCGTCAGTCGTAACATCAATAGGACGGAAATACTTAAATTAATAAACAAGCTATAGCTGATTCTTTGTTGCATTTAAAGTTTCTAGCAGCCTTTACAATATTTTTTATCAAAATAGCGGTAGTTACGGAGCCGACACCGCCAGGTACAGGAGTAATCCTTGAAGCTAAATCTACCACTTCATCAAAATTTACATCTCCGTGTATCTTGCCGCTTTGGTCTACATTTATTCCTACATCTATTACAATAGCACCAGGTTTGATATAATCCGCTCCAACAGCATTAGGTCTTCCCATTGCTGCTACAAGCACATCTGCAGTTCTTGCCATTTCATCAATGTGCTCAGTTTTTGAGTGACATAGCGTAACAGTCTCATCCTCTTTAAGCAGCATCATACTTAAAGGTTTTCCCACCACCATGCTTCTTCCTAATATAACAGCATGCTTACCCTTTAAGCTTATATTATAGTATTTTAGTATTTCCATTACAGCAGCTGCAGTACAAGGGGCAAAGCCCTGATAGTTTCCTGCAAAAACCTTCGCTTGATTTATTGGATTCATACCTTCTACATCTTTATCGGGACTAATTGTATTATTAATCATTTCCTCATCCATCTCTTCAGGAAGAGGTCTAAAAATCATGATGCCATGAATGGTTTCATCCTCATTTAACTTTGTGATCAACTCAATTAATTCTTCAGATGTTGTATGATCGCTTAACTCATGCAAAACAGTCGTAACCCCAACATCATTACATGTTCTTAGTATGCTGTTTTGATAGGCCATATCATCTCTATGTGATCCTATTCTGATAAATGCCGCTGCAGGTATTACACCTTCACACTTTAATTTTAAGATCTTTTTCTTTAATTTACCTATTAAATTGAGACTTACCACTTTACCGCTTAAAATCTTATCCATACCCATCCTCCCCTCTATATGTTTATATGATGTATATAAAGTTTTGACACTCATATTAATAAATTATCCAATAAATTGGGTTGATATCGTATTTTAAATCATATATCAAAAATATCTCCCCAATATTATTATATCATATTATTTATACAATATTTATAATATTAATTTAACAAACACTGTTTAATAATTATTAAATCATTTCTTCCATTCCCAACTTTATACATTATGATATAATATTATTATGATTTTTAATAGGAGGGTTTACTTTGGATAAGGAAAGATTAGTAAATGAATTTATAGAAATGGTTCAAATATCAAGCTTATCACTAAAAGAAAAAAGCTTTGCCGATTACTTAAGCAGTAAGCTTAGAGATATGGGCTTAGAGGTTCATACAGATCATGCGGGAGAAAAATGCAATGGCAATACCGGCAACATTATCGCAAAGCTTAAAGGTAATACTTCCGCTCCTCCAATTATGTTCGGCGCTCATATGGACACCGTAGTGCCTGGCGAAAGCATAAAGCCGCAAATCAGAGATGGTTATATTTACAGTGATGGAACTACCATCCTTGGTTCTGATGATAAAGCAGGAATTGCAGCAATTTTAGAAGCAATTCGAACCATAAAAGAAAATAATATGAAGCACGGAGACCTTGAGTTCGTATTTTTCATTGCAGAAGAAGGCGGCTTATTTGGCTCCAAGCATTTGGACTACAGCAAGGTACAATCTAAAATGGCTTTTATATTGGATAGCGGCGGACCTGTAGGAGATGTTATTGTGCAAGGACCTGCTCAAATGAAAATTTTTGCAGACTTCAAGGGTAAGGCTGCCCATGCCGGTGTAGCACCAGAAAAAGGCATCAATGCCATACAAGTAGCTTCCAGAGCTATCAACAGTATGAAGCTGCTTAGAATTGATCATGAAACTACTGCCAACGTTGGCGTAATATCCGGAGGTTCTGCTACGAATATAGTCGTTGACGCCGTTCATGTTAAATTCGAAGCAAGAAGCTTAAACAACGATAAGCTTCAAGCACAGTCGGATCATATGGTAGACTGTATCAAAAAAGCATGTGAGGAATTCAATACAACTTGTGATTTACAGGTTACGCTGAATTATCCTGCCTTTACTATAGAGAAGGAGTCCCCTGTAGCAAAGCTTGTAACACAAGCTATAGAAGGTCTAGGACTTACAGCTGATTTAAAATCTACAGGCGGCGGCAGTGACACCAATATATTGAATGGCAATGGAATAGCTGCTGTAACCTTAGCAATTGGTATGAACAATGTCCATACCACTGCTGAGAATATAGCGATTGCAGACATTGTAAAGTCCGCTGAATTAGTAACCGCTATTATTCAACAAGTGCAAAATACATAAAATTAGGAGTGATTAAATGTTTACCGGTGAGAGGATTAATTTAAGACCACAAAAAAAGGAAGATGCTGAATACATCTCCAAATACCAGCAAGATCCTGATGTGTTGGACAACTATTTTATGGGTTATACCCTGCCACCACTAAAAGAATTTGTAGAGCGTTGGTATGATCATTTGTCCACAGAGAAGGAAGGCTATGGATTTGTGATTGAAAATAAACAGGGTGAATTCTTAGGAAGCTGCCACACCATGTGGATGAATATGCGAAATGGTACTACTTACATCGCTATTTTTATCGGCCATCCTGAATACAGAAGCAAAGGATATGGTACTGAGGCAATGAAGCTATTGCTCAATTTCCTGTTTAACGAGGTAGGCCTTCGAAAGGTAAAGCTTAACGTTTTCGGATTCAACAAACGTGCTATCAGATGCTATGAAAAGGCTGGCTTTAAGGTAGAAGGAATTTATAAACAAGAAATTTATCGATATGGAGAATACCACGATACATATGCAATGTGTGTATGCCGTGAAGACTTCAATAGGGGGAATTGCTCATGTATAGAGGAAGCTTAGTAAATATTAGACATCAATCCATCCATGATATGAGTAAGCTTGCAGAGTTTATGTGCACGCCAAGGTATATAGAAACTCATGTCTATGATGATCCAAGATTTGCTTACAAGGAAGGTCTTGAAAAGAAATTTAAAGAACGAATGGAAAAGCATGATCACAATGAGCTGCACATGGTTATTGAAACCGTTGACAGCAAGGTCATTGGAGCAATCGGCATCGACGGCAACTTCTGGAAAAACGGATTGACCTGGATGTACTCCTATATAGGTGATGTTGAGTATCTGGAGGGTGGCTACCATGAGGAAGCTATAGAACTCATGCTGGAATTCTTATTTACAGAAGGCAATGCCAGAAAAATTAAAGTGAACATACCATCCAATGATCAATACGGTTTATCCGCATATATGACAAAGGGCTTTACCACCGAGGTTGTATTTATGGAAGATGTACTTTGTCATGGCAAGTATATTGATACTTATGATATGTGCATTTTTAAAGATGAATATATGAAAACATACAAACTACAAAAGATGGGACAGTAATGTCCCATCTTTTTTTACTACGCAACAGCACTAATTTAAATATCTATCGTCACTTTTAAGCTTTTCTACTATAGGAATATCTGCAAGTGTATAATCATAATGATCTAAGTTTTCCTTATGGATCCATTTAAAATCATTGCACTCTATAGGCTTTCCTTCTCCCTTTAGAAAACGACAGATGTATGCCAAAAGCAATATATCCTTGTCCTTATATTGATGTCTTACAGCTTTGTATATTTCAACTGGTTCTATAATCATATCCAATTCTTCTTTTATTTCTCTTATTAAGCATTGCTCTGGTGTTTCATCCCCTTCCAGTTTGCCGCCGGGGAATTCCCATTTAAACTCCATGTTAGTGCCTTCTTCTCTCTGAGCGATCAAGACTTTGTCATCATCTAATATAATTGCAGCAGCCACCACTAACATATTCCTTCACCTTCCTGTCAAATAGTTTCATTCAAATGCCTTAAAAAATAAATGCCAATTCAATTTATTATACCCCAGAATTCCCACGTGTTATCCACACCACAATAAGCTAAAGCGTAGCTTGTCACTCTGAGCTTGCGAAGAGTCTTAAGATCCTTCGGTTCCTCAGGATGACATAACAATTGTTACTGTCTTCATAGCAATTAACATAATTAGCCTTTGACTATACAACAAAAATATCACTTTAAGCCTTGAGCTACTTGAATATTGTTGTGGTTCTGTTATAATTACAAATACAATAATTTAAGGTATGTGATATTATGAAATTAAAATCAGTAAAGCTCAATTTATTAACAGTATTTTTCCTGGACTATGGCGCCTTGGCATGCTACTTCCCTTTTCTTGCGGTGTATTTTAAAAGCAGAGGCTTAACCTATATACAATCAGGCATTGCCTTCTCTCTAATATCGCTCATTAGCATCATTGCGCAGCCTTTCATGGGCTACATAGCGGACAAGTACCTTAGTAAAAAGAAGGTCATATTGATCAATCTGGCTGCGTGTTCTATACTGATTTATCTATATATCTTTGCGAATGGCTTTTATTCTGTAGCATTAGCTACCATATGCCTTATTTTCTTTCAGGGTTCCATTATGTCAATTTTAGATGCTTATTGCTATGATATATCAGACAAAGTGCCTGAAGTAGACTATGGTCAAATCAGACTTATGGGTTCCATAGGCTTCGCAGTGCTGTCCCTCATTTTAGGTGGGCTTATACAATACTTTGATATCAACATTAGCTTTTTCTTGTACTCTGCACTTTTTATCATATCCGCGCTCATTCTGTCACGTATCAGTCATGAAAGCTCCTTGCATATTGTAAGACCCTCCACTTCAGATATATTGGAGGTGCTTAAAAATTATAAATTCATATTATTTGTACTGTCAGTTATGGTGCTGAACATCACCCTGCAAGCTCACAGCAATTATATTGCAATGCTTATAGAAGCAACAGGCGGAAATGTTGCAAATTTAGGTTTTGTATGGTTTGCATCTGCATTAAGTGAAATACCTGCATTTTACTTTGGTGCTAAGCTGATTAAAAAACATGGAGAATTGAATATATATATTGCAGCACTAGTTCTATATATTATTAGAATGTTGCTGTCCGCATACAGCACAAATTATATGATGGTTATTGCTGTTCAATTTATGCAAAGCATAACCTACCCGCTGTATTTATTTGCAGCAATGCAATATATAAATGTAATCGTACCGGATAAAATTAGAGCTTCCGGAATTACACTGCTTTCTTCCTTGGGCTTCGGACTGGGCGGATTAATTGGCAATCTGGGGGGAGGAGTTATACTGCAGTATCAAACCCCATTTTACTTGTACAAAGTTTTAGCAATGGCAAGCTTCGCTGCACTGATTATTGTATTGATATTAAAGTTTAAAGTCCAGTCCAGTCAATTAAAAACATGAAAAAGCCGCTCCATGGAGCGGCTTTCTTTTTATGCCTTTGGACCGGCATTTATGATTTCTTGTGATACACCCTTGAACTTCTTAAAATTCTCAACAAAGTCTTTAGCAAGCTTTTCTGCTGCCTGGTTGTAAGCATTTCTATCCGCCCATACATTTGCCGGATTCAATACTCCATGAGGGACTTCCGGACATTCAGTGGGAATAGCCAGATTGAAAATCGGATCTATTTCATATTTTACATGATCCAGTTTACCTTCAATGGCTGAGTTAACCATGGCTCTAGTATATGCCAGCTTCATACGCTTGCCGACACCATAACCGCCGCCGCTCCATCCAGTATTCACCAGGTATACCTTTGCATCATGCTTGTCAATTTTCTTACCTAGCAATTCAGCATAGGTTTGAGGGCTCAATGGCATAAAAGGTGCACCAAAGCAGGTTGAAAAAGTTGCTGTTGGCTCAATAATACCTCTTTCTGTTCCTGCCAGCTTACTGGTGTAGCCAGCCATAAAATGATACATGGCCTGTTCTTTTGTAAGCTTGGAAATTGGAGGTAATACTCCGGTTGCATCTGCAGTTAAGAACACTATTGTTGAAGGGTTGCCACCGGTTCCACTTTCCAACGCATTATCTATATAAGAAACAGGATAACCTGCTCTTGTATTCTCAGTGAATTCTTCGCTGTTGTAATCTGGCTCGCCGACTTCATTTAAAACAACGTTTTCTAAAACTGTACCAAATCTAATTGCATTCCAAATCTTTGGTTCGTTTTCCTTAGAAAGTCTTATGCATTTAGCATAGCAGCCACCTTCAAAATTAAATACGCCATCATCTGTCCAGCCGTGCTCATCATCCCCTATCAGCATCCTATTGCCATCTGCGGACAATGTCGTTTTGCCTGTTCCCGATAATCCAAAGAACAATGCAACATCTCCGTCTTTACCAACGTTTGCTGAGCAATGCATAGGCATAACACCCTTAAAAGGCAATAGATAATTCATTACGGTAAATATTGATTTCTTTATTTCTCCACAGTACTTTGTACCGCCGATAATAATAATCTTTTTTTCTAAGTTCAGTATGATAAAGGCTTCTGAGTTCGTGCCATCCAGTTCAGGGTTTGTTATGCACCCCGGCGCTGTAATAACAGTAAACTCCGGTTGAAAATTATGTAATTCTCCCTCTTTCGGCTTTATAAAGAGCTGCTGTGAAAAAAGGTTTTGATATGCAAATTCATTTATGATTCTGATCGGCATTCTATAGTTGCTGTCTGCCCCTACAAAACCATCAAATACATAAACTTCCTTGCTTTTTAGATAGTCCATAATTCTGTCATACAGCTTGTCAAAAACTTCCGTCTTAATAGGTACATTTACTTTTCCCCAGTTAACTTCGTCATGTACAGAAGGACTATCAACGATAAATCTGTCTGAAGGAGATCGCCCTGTATATTTTCCAGTATTGATGCTTAATGCACCCGTATCTGTCAAAGCAGCTCCTTCTTTTTTTAGCGCGTACTCCACAAGCTTTCCTACATTAAGATTGTGGTGTACCTTAGCGCCTAAATCTTCTAACCTCAAAATGCCACCCCCATCTTTATTATGTTAATAATACAGAATGACAAAAATGGCTCTGTTTTTTATTCCGTATTATTCATAACGCCGGAAATATACCTCACTTACATCTGTTATTTCTGGCAATATGTTACATTAACAAGGTATATTATATATCATATTGGTAATTTGTGCTATACTTTTGAAGCAACATAAATATGAATTATTTTTAATATTTAGTTATCTTCTTTGCTATTGATTATTTAACTCAATACAGTTATGTCACTTTTCTATCCACTATAATAGAGATAAGGCAGCTTAGGCTGCCTTATCTCTATTACGCATAAATATCTGAGAACTCAATATTTATGACTTCAATTTTATTATTGCTATTATACTGCGATTCCTTATTGCCCATTTCCATAACAGATAGTTCTTTAATAGGCAGTTCTACAATAAATTCAGCGCCTTTGCCTGCATCGCTTATCAAGCTGATTTTGCCGCCATGCAGTTCCGCAATAGATTTCGTAAGAGATAACCCGATACCGCTGCCGTTATGATTTCGTGACAGAGACTTATCTATCTGCACAAAGCGTCTGAAAACCATGTCCTGCTTGTCTTTTGGTATGCCAATACCGCTGTCCTTTACTGAGATAAAGATTTTATCCCCTTCATCCCATACATGAATTGATATTTTCCCTCCACTATCTGTGAACTTTATTGCATTTGAAAGTAAATTCAATACAATTCTCTCTATTTTATCCGGGTCGCAAGCTATAATCTTTGCCTTGGTTTTTGAGCAATATTCAAAATGGATGCCCATATTTTCTATATAATCAAAAACAGATGCTGCTATTTTAGAAACAATTCCTATGATATCATGGTTATCCATATTTAGATGCATATATCCGGCATCCAATTTATTCAAATCAACTAGATTATTAACGAGACGCAGTAACCGATAACAGTTCTGTCTCATAATCTTATAATACTTCTTGGTTTTTTCCATTACAGAGTCCTGGGTTTTAGCACTATACATATCCACCAATTGAAGGGTGCCTAGTATTACATTCAAAGGGGTACGCAGCTCATGAGAAAGATTAGAGAAAAATTCCGTTTTTATTTTATCTAGTTCAATAACCTCATTAAGCTGTTTCATACTCTCACTGGCTTGAAGCTTTAACTCTTCCATTTTCTTGCGATCAGTGATATCAATGGCTGTTCCAAGCACATAATTTCTTCCATGTATTTCAATTTTGCCAACTGTAATTTCAACCCATACTTCAATACCACTTTTATTTATAATTTTACATTCATACTTATCATTTATAATTCCGTTGGCTGAATCCCATGAAGCTTTATTTTGAAGTAAGATATTCATATAATCCGGATGGATCATATCAAATATACTCTTGGATTTAAGCTCCTCTTCTGTATAGCCACAAATACGTTCCCCTATTGTATTGGTATATGTAATAGATTGCTCTTCTTGGATGAAAACGCCAAAGGGGGTAAGATCAAACACCTTTTTCAGTAAAACATCATCTTTTTCTATGGCTTCCCATTGTTTATATAATGAAAGTTCTATGAAATCAAAGTATTTATTGTTCGTCTCAAGATATTCAAATAAAGTATTTTTATCATCTACATGCTGGAAAATGACCTCGGTTATACTTTTTCGCAAATGCTTTAGTATAGCAATCAATAGGTTAATGCCTACCCCGCTTATATGAAAAGTACGAATGATATCTGCATTGATATTGCATGCAATTTCATCAAATTCTTCATCTAGTGAAGCTTTTTCCAAGTACAAGCTTTGGTTTTCAAGTGTGCCAAGAATAGTGCCCGAAATCAAATGTATAATGCTATTTTTCAACTCTCTGCTATCGCATCCGCTGCTAATCCAATCATCCAGCTCACAATGCTTTATTACATTGCTTACAATTAGCTCTCTATGATTTAATGTTAGTTCATATAAATACTTCATAAGTGTCTCCCTAAAACATTATTCGTATTTAATCCCTGTAAACATTCTTTTGAGGCGAATATGTATTTATTTCTACTAGCTGTATAAAAATTCCTTCTTATATTTAAACGCAACTTTCGACATATTATGTAAGCTAGCTATCCAAAATCTTGTCCCTCTTTAGAACTTGCTATCACTTAAATGTGCCACTTTTTTTCACCATTTTTAAACAAAATTTCTCCCCCTGTACGCCTTTAGTTGTCACACAATGCCAGGTTATTAATATTATGATATCAGAGGTATATAAGAACGCTGTAATGTCATTTCTCAAAAAAGCGTTCGTAGAAGTAGGGACATATTGCTCCTATTTTTATATGCCTAGTATTATGGAGGTGAATTAAATGGGTAGAGAATGTAAACATGAAAGACACGATCACTACAAACTAAGAAATTTCCCAGACAACATCAGAGAGCTATTGTGCTTACTTGCTCAAGATGATGACAACAGAGTAACAGTAGTAATTGATGCATGCGAAGATTGCATACTTGAAAATGTAGAAATCGTATCAGTAATTGGTGAATTAGCTGTATTCCGCTGCCACGACAAGTTTAAGTTTGTAAAAATCTGCTGCATCTGTGAAGTAATCGTTGACTGCGAAACTATATTAGACGAAGTACTTGACACTCATAGCTGCCATCGTTAAGCAATAAAAAAATAGCGCATCCCATTAAGGATGCGCTATTTTTATTTCTAATTCAAATATTCATTCAAATTGTTTAAAAATTATAAATATATATTTGAAAATTGCATAATTTAATGTATGATATATTGTATAAGTAGATTTTGGAAATAAGGAAGGTTGAATATGGATAATAATTATGAAAAAATTGCCTTGGTAACAGATAGCAGCTGTGATATGCCAAAGGAGATCATAGAAAAATACAATATACATACGATTCCATTAAAAATAATATACAGCGATAGAGAGTACGACGATGGTGTTGATATTTCTCCTGAAGAGGTTTATGAAAAATTTGATCAGGAAGTTCCCAAAACCTCTATGCCGTCGCAAACCGATATCATGAAAATATTTGACAAGCTTAAGGAAGAAGGCTATAAAAAGATCCTCTCCATCCATCTTTCCTGCAACTTAAGCGGTACAGTTGATGTTGTAAAAATGATCAGCAAGCAATATGATGACTTAGAAATAGAAGTAATTGATTCTAAATCGGTATCCATAGGTGTTGGAATGTTGGTCCATGAAGCAGGAAGACTGATATCACAAAGACTTTCTATGTCAGAAATAAAGGATTCCCTGAATAAGGCAAAGGATAAGATTAATGTTTTTTACTGCATTCCAGTTTTAGACTATTTGCGTAAAGGCGGTAGAATAGGCTTGGTAGCTGCCACCCTTGGAACAATTATGGATTTAAAACCGATTATATCTGTAAATAAGGATGGAAGATATTACTCTCATGCCAAAGTAAGAGGCAGAAAGAAATCTTTAGAGAAGCTTGTTGAAATAGGCATGGATATGATAAAAGACAAAAATGTTTATATCTCTGTATATCATGGTGCAGCTAAGGAAGAAGCACTTAAAGTCAAAGAATACTTCTCAAACCTTCCAAATGTAAAGGAAATATTCTTTGGGCAAATCAGTCCGGCTATGGTAGTTCATACAGGCCCAGGTCTAGTAGGCATGGCAATACACGAATTATAAAGATAATATCAAAAGCCCTGGTTTTCACCAGGGCTTCATTTTTTAGTATTTTTTACGATCCATATACTCCTGAACCATTCTTAAGCTTTCACCAAAGCGTTGGAAGTGAACAACTTCTCTTTCTCTAAGGAAGCTTAGGGTCTCAATAACACCTCTATCTGTGGTTGAATTAATTAAATGCTCATAGGTTGTTCTTGCTTTTTGTTCTGCTCCCATATCCTCAGTTAAGTTTGTAATCGGATCTTCAATTGCTTGAATGTATGCTGCTGTCCATGGCACTCCTGCTGCATCATGTGGATACAGGTCATGGCCATGTTGTATATAATGAGCATCCAGACCTGCTTTTCTCAATTCTTCCGGGTCCAAACCGTCAATCAGCTTATAAATCAAGGTTCCAATGATCTCCCAATGAGCCATTTCCTCAGTACCGATATCGGTCAAAACTGCTTTTACCTCGTTTAATGGCATTGTATATCTTTGAGTCAAATATCTTATACCTGCAGAAAGCTCGCTGTCCGGTCCCCCGTATTGTGCAAACAATCCTTTTGCTATTCTTATATCATTGCCTTCTACCCATGCTGGATATTGAAGTTTTTTCTCGTATACCCACATACTCTATCTGCCTCCCATCTCATAGTCTATTTCCCAAGGCCATGGCTCTTCTATCCATTCCCATGGGCATTTGCTAACATTTTTATGAGTTAAAAAGGCGTATTCTTTTTCATACTCTTCTTTCAGTTTTTTGAGCTTCATTGCATAATCATTATGAATGGCAAGTGCTTTTTGATCCATTGGATGTGTATCAAGATAAAGATTTAGCTCAATACTGGAAAAGTCGAGTGCCATTATTTCTTTAAGCATTTCTAGTCTTTCCCTGTCAATTTTCATCAAATCTACCCTCTTTCTAGGTTTTGTTTTACAGATGCTGCTTCAGCTTATCTGTCATGCTTTTTCTTTTCATAGGGCCTGTATAACTCCGGGAATATTGTTCCCTTCATCAGGGCTTTCGTTGGCTCATATATTTTGCACATTACCTGATAAGGTACGTACGAAGTGGCCAATTCGAATTCCTTAGGCATAACAGGAATCTTGAAATCCGGAGAAACGAGCATTTCTGGATTATATGTGTGCTCATATTGATATTTATTCATTCACAACCCTCCTAACAGATACTTTCATTTACATAATATTCCATAGCCTATCCAAGTGTGACATAAAAAAAAGAAAAAGCAGTTAAAAAACTGCTCTCGTAATGGACAAAAATACGGTATGCAACAATTGTTACATTCCTTCTTTAATTACATAAAATCTCAAATGATAATCCTTGGGATATTTGAGCATGGTATGATACAAAGAACGTCTGTTAGAGTCTATGGTATGAGATGCCAGCACGATGTCGCTTATCCCTGCTGCTTTATCCCATGCATAACCGGTCACGATCAAAGTATGATAGGGCGTTCCATTGGCATAGCAGAATTGTACGGGATCTCCCACATAGACCTGTTTAGACAAATCCTTCATATTATCAATTGCGTCCTTATAGGTTATAACGACCTGTTTGGCAGCCCTCTTCTCCCAATGTCTTTTAAAGGATGCCGCTACTTTCCATGATAGCGTAATACGTTTGTCCCCATCCTTATTGCTTGCACCAGGCTTACAGTACCAGTTTGTAAACCAGGTATAGTGGTTAGGATTTCCATCATCTACCCAAGGCATGCCGCCGGCGTATATGACCTGAGAAACAAAATTTGCACAATCTCCTCCACCGCCATGAAAGGTTGGATACGCAGGATTGTAGTTTTTCCAATAAGTATCAATGTAAGTCTTTGCTTTTAAACGGTTATAGGAGCTGTTTTTGCCCACTGCTCTATGATCTGGAGTTTCTTGCTCTTCTACCTCCATATGGTCTGCAAGATATCTCCAAATGTCTTCATTGTATTGATAAATCATCGGATTGTTATCCCGTTGCAGCTGCATAAGTATTTCAACCAAAGACTTATCATTTAAAAGCTGCTCTTCAGGAATGCTAAAATTCTTAGTAATATGCTTAATCAACTTTTCTTTTCTTTGAGCACCATCTAGTAGAACACTATCATGGATTTGCTTTTCAATATTAGGACCTTCAGTATTTTGCATTTTGCACCTCCCATTCACTTTTCATATTTACTATAATATTATTTTCACTATACTTGGCTCATTCCTAATTTAACCATGCTGCTTCACGTATAAATTAATATTTCCAATGAATCTGGCATATTTATTAACAAGACTATAAAGGATGGTGAAATTATGGATATAGAAAAATTAGTAGATGAGTTTATTGAAGGTTTGCCTTGCAAAGCCGATCTTCCCTATCCGGAAGCAAAAGTAGAAGGTCAAAATCTAAGATATGCCAAGCTTTTGATGGATGCCTATTCAGATGGAGAAAAAGCAGAAATGACAGCAATAGCACAATATATGCATCATCACCTAACGATTCAAAATAAAGAAATTGCAAATGCTGAGCTTTGTATCGCCCTTATTGAGATGAAACATTTGGAGCTATTGGGCGACTTAATCAAAAATTTAGGTGGTAATCCCAAGTATAGAAATTCCAATAAATCCTGGTGGGATGGTGGTCAAGTTGGCTATGGCGACAGCACCGAGTTCAAGCTCAAGTTGGATATCGAAGCCGAAAAAGCAGCAATAGAAGGATATAAAACCTTAATAAGTGAAATCAAGGATAAACATGTAGTTCATGTGCTGCAAAGAATTTTGGAAGATGAAATCGTGCATTTAAATATTTTAAACGCACTATTCAAAAAATATTTTGATAATAAAAATTGATTGCAGTCATTAATGTTTGCCTCTTGAAGGATTCTGAATAAAAATCTCCCAAACACAAAAACTAATTAGACTAAATTGGGAGGTTTATATGACACAACGCAAAGTTATTCTCAAAAAAATAGAACAACTTAGAGTGCATCTTAACAAGCTCATATCAGAGAAAGGTACTCTTCAGGATAAGGAGATTCTTGAGATCAGTGCACTTTTAGATGCATTGTTGAATGAATATACGCAGTTGTCTGATGAAGAGCCTAATAATAAATTATAAAGCACTATCAATTGATAGTGCTTTATTTCAAACCGACTATATTTTGGAAAAAACTTGTTTCAGTAATCAACTCCCCGTTTTTATGTTTTACAGTGATCTCGAAAAAATTTGTTTTTCCAAGGGTTTGAACACAATCTAACAGTTCGTTTACTTTACTGAGGATACTGTTTCTCAAGCTTTCATCTTCTTTTAATGGTTTTTCCAAAGACCATCCTCCTTCTTTTAATTTCGCGCATTCACCTCCAAATTTCCTATTATGCCATAATTGGTAAAACTTTTTTTGAACCTGTGTTTCCTTGATTACTACACTATAAATTTATGTGAATAACGGCTTGCATTATTCGCATAATTTTATTAACATAATTATTTTTTTCCCTCTTCATCGTCCTACGGTTCATAGTTTTAACAAGGTAAAAATTAGTATTCCTGTACTACATATTGACAGAGAACATCAGAAGATTTATAATTTATTTAGTAATTTACTAAATTACTAAATTAGTAAATATATTAGGAGGCTTAAAGATGAAAATACCTACTACTTTAAAACACAAACCTGTTATCGTTTCTGAAAACTATGAAAATGTTGACGGCAGATATGCTTATCATACAGATGCAAAAGGTCTTTCCTTGGGATTGGCACAGTGGAATGATCGAGGAAAAGTTGATGTTTCAGCCAAGGTATGGCGATATACAGGGGAAAAATGGTCAAGACAGTCAGAAGAGCTGCCCCTCCATCGCGTGCTGGATCTTGCAATTCTTGTTTGCAGAACAAAACTTCATTTTCGCGAAGCCTATCGTTACGAGAAATTGTACGATACTGAAAATCCTGTTATAGACAGAGTCGGTTTACAAGGTGACGCCATGACAGTAGCTGTATGCACTGACAACGAAAAGATTAATGAAGATATTAAGTTGTTCAGCCAAGCTCTCAGTAATGATGATGAGCTACTTGGCGAACGTTTGCGCACATTATCAACAATATTAAAAGAAATGGGCTATTAATATTGAATGCATCAAAGAAAAATATCAATATTTCATGCTTCTTAGATGATACTGGTAAAATAGTTCAAATCCCAACGCCAAACAGAACTAAAATTCCTGTTCTAACCTATTTGACCACTAAATTTGAAGAAGCCCGAACCTATAGTGAAAAGGAAGTTAATTGCATCATTGATGCATGGCATACCTTCGGAGATTATTTCATATTGAGAAGGCTGCTGGTTGATTATAAGCTTCTTCAACGTACACCCAATGGCGAAAAGTATTGGGTTGTAAAAAACGAAGAGAAAAAAGAAGGTGATATCTGATGGATAGAAAAAAGGAATTAAAACTGCAATATAAGCAAATGAAACCAGAAATGGGGATATTTATTATCCGCTCCAAGGTGGATCATAAGTGTTATATCCAAGCAACTCAAGATTTAAGAGGTGTGGTCAATGGCGCAAAAGTGAGACTGGCAGCCGGCATACATCCCTATCGCGAGTTGCAAAAGGCATGGAATGAGCATGGAGAAAAGAATTTCACCATTGAAATTCTTGAAAACTTAGAATATGACAAGGATGAGTCTAAAACTGACTACAAGGAAGATTTGGCTTTACTGCAAATGATTTGGGAGGAAAAACTGATAAAAGAGCATATGATATTTTACAAAAAATAAAGGAGCACATAAAGAGATGAGAATCGTAGCAATTAACGGAAGTCCTAAAGGCAAAACCAGTAATACCCATGCAATGGTTAAAGCCTTTTTAAAAGGAGCACAGGAAGCAGGTGCAGAAACTGCAAATGTTCTATTGGCAGAAAAACAAATAGAGCATTGTAAAGGTTGTCACGTCTGTTGGACGAAAGGTCCCGGACAATGCGTAATCAGTGATGATATGCTGCAGGTTTTGTCACTGCTTGGAGGAGCAGATATTATTATTTTTGCCTCGCCGGTATATTTTGCGAATATTTCAGGTATGCTAAAGGTCTTTATGGATAGAATGACGATGATAGGTGGTCCACAACCTGTAGAAAAGCCAACAAAAGAAAGAGAAAATACAGATGCTCCGGGTGTCCAAGTCCCCAAACTGATGATGCTATCCAGCTGTGGTCATCCAACCGCATCTGAATTTGATGTAACATCCCTATGGATTCATCGAGTTGCACAAAAGATGCACATGGAATTGATAGGTGAAATATATGCTGCACAAGGAAAATTTCTAACTGCACCGCCAGAACTTTTGCAGCCTGTAATATCCGATTATCTGCAGCTTTTAGAAAAGGCAGGAAAAGATATTGCAACCGATAAGAAATTATCTGTGACTACCGAAAAACTATTAGAGCAAGCCAAAGATGGCTTTGATTCTGCAGCTAGAGGAATATAAAAGGCTGAAAACAAAGTTTTCAGCCTTTTTGCATTTTTATTGCTTAGCAAGTTCTTCCATTTGGTTCAACAAATCTTCAAATACCTTAAGTGCATTGTTGATTGGCTCAGGCGTTGTCATATCCACACCTGCTATTTTCAAAAGCTCTATAGGATAATCCGAGCCACCGCTCTGTAAAAACTCAAGATATTTATCAATAGCACTTTGTCCTTCGTTGATAATCTTGTGTGCTATGGCCGTTGCAGCAGAGAAACCTGTTGCATATTTGTAGACATAGAAGCTGGTATAGAAATGAGGTATTCTGGACCACTCCATATCTAACAGTTCATCAACAATCATGTCTGGACCATAGTATTCTACATTCAGATCATGATATATCTGGCAAAGCACATCTGCTGTCAAGCTTTCTCC
>JAQSYD010000128.1 GCA_029256325.1 Clostridia bacterium | reverse complement strand
TAACTTGCAAACAGGTTTCATCTGCTTCACAGTAACGGTGGGCTGCAGCGGATTTTAACCGCTTTCCCTTTTCATCCAATATTGGACACCTGATATTAACTATTCAGTTGTTTACTTTGTTGATTATAGCATTGCTATATAGTTAAGTCAAATTTTATGTTTATTTGCTTCAACCATCATTCCTCTATTACGACTTCCCTATTATTTGTGTCTAATATGTAAAGTCTTGCTGTTCCCCCTATATACTTGGGCACTAAAGCTGCTAACGCATGTAATGCATCTGTAAATTCTTCGATTCTCGTTTCATCCACCAGCTCAACACAGAGAAATGCATTTTTTGTATGCTCCGTAAGCATGGTTCTTTGGGCTTCTCTCCAATTCCAGCATCTGCATATGGCACCGGCATCGTCCTTATAAACAATTTCTCCCGGATAAGGTGGTGCATTTTCTTCACTTCCAAGGGGTAAGAACTCTTCGTCTCCCACAGCCTTGGTTAACTTGATATCTCCCGCAAAGTTGTCAATATCTTCTCCGCCGCAGGGTAGACCATAGCTTAAGGATGTTGAGTTATAGATGTCAACCAGGGGATTAATCGTTCCAATGTGATTTCCGTTATGTACCCTTTTTAGCAGTGATTCAATGGAAGCCCTTACTCCTTTTTTGGTCTTAAATTTCTGGAATGCTTCTCTCCATACTGCGATTACCGGATTGGTACTGAATTCTTCCTTCACAAAAAACTTTTTGGCTTCCTGCTCTGCACCTTCCAGCATCTTCTCATAAACCTCAGTATCTCTAAGGCTATTATCAATGCCCTTGCTAACAACTACCCCAATCTTGGCTTTGGGGAATACCTCCCAGAACTCATTTTCTATAATAAATCGCTTCATTTTTATCCCTCCACTCATCATTTGTTCTAAACAGCCTTTAAAAATATGAAAGGCGAACACATATAATATGTTCACCCACTATTCCATTTATACTGCAATCATTCATAAATGAACAATCCGTTTACATTTTACTTGGCAATATTAAAGCATCTTATATATTTTGGAGCATCGCGTTGTCATTCTGAGCTTGCGAAGAATCTTAAGATCCGACCCTCGTTCCTCCCTCAGGATGACACCACAACTACCAATAGCTTTCATCCTATTACAAATACTACAATTAAAAACTTTAACAGAATCTTTTTTATAAGTCTTTCTTTTTACACTCTATATCAACATGCTCTACATAGCTGCTGTAAGCATCCTGTCCCAAAAGCTCATCGAAGTTTCTCTTCAGCTCGTCAGAATCCATATGCTCCAGCCAATCATCCTTACGCTGGATCAGCTGTTTTGAGAAATATAGAATCTTCACTTCATATCTTTGGGCTAGCTTCTTGAACATCTCTTCTAATATCTGCTTATAGGTGTCATAATAGCCATACTTTTGCAGCATCTCCTTTTGATACACCAAATAAGAAATAAAGCTTCTATCCAGCACATAGCTCTCTGTATTGTTGAAATACAAGTGCTGCAGCGCCGCCATATGCTCTCCGAATATAATATGTATCATCTCGGCTTCATGGATTTTGCCCTCCAAGAAATATCTTCTCATTTCCTGCGTATACTCAAAGCCTCCAGGCAGCCTGATTTTGCTGTAGCCGGCGAATTTGTTCTTGGTATAGGTTGTCTTGCCGGTCTTGTCCAAACCTTCAATAATATATAAATGCATATTGACTCCCCTTATTCATACAAATTATATCAAATACCAAATTATTATAGCATAAAACGAGCTATATTTCACTTCTAAATGAAAAGGATTTGCCATCAACTGCTCTCATTACTGCTAGAATCCCATCCAAATGATCATATTCATGCTGAAGCAGCTCTGCAAGATCGCCGCTCAGCTTCATTTCCTGCTGTTCCCAATTCAGGTCTCTATATTTTATGGTCAAGCTTCTATGCCTCTTTACCCAAACCAATAGATTGGGGAAACACATACAGTCATCCCAAAGCTCCATCATTTCTTCGCTTTTATCTACCAGCTCCGGATTGATAAAGGCTACAGGCTTGTCTATATTCATATACAACACCCTTTTTCTGACACCTATTTGAGGTGCCGCAATGGCCCTACCCACGCCATAGGTTTTTCTGAAATCCATCATAGTATCATGCAAGTCCTGAACTACCTGCTTCATATCGTTCAGTTCCTCAAACGTGACCTCTTCTGATACTTCATAAAGCTTTTGATTTCCTAATTGTAAAATTTCTTGAACCGCCATATGATTACCCCCTATTTCATTTATACTTTTGTGCTATACTCTTTGCTTTATAAGAAATGAATTTGCTTTCAACAGCTTCAAAAGCATCAGAAGCCTTGCTTTGAGGGATGTAGCTCTGGAGCTCGACAAAGCAATCTTCTTCAGAGGTATTCCTCTTGGGTATGTGAAGCCTTACTCCAGCAAATTATTCCTTATGCAAAGTGTCTAGTGCTTGTAATACTTAAGAGCTATGTTCTTTGGGCTATAACTCTAACTCATTTTCTCTATGCAGACCGCGATAGGCGGACAGTTTATTTGATTTACAAAATCATGAACCAGTACGGAGTATTTTTTGCAGTCTAAGGACTTGAAGTAGTCCATCACTGCATTCTTTTCATCGAAGCCGCTGTCACCGCCATAGTATATGACAAGCATGACAATACCCTCTTTACACAACAGCTCCAAGGACTTTTCTATAGCTGCGATTGTAGTTTCAGCCCTTGTACCTATGTTGTGATCGCCCTTGGGCAGATATCCCAAGTTGAACATCACAGCTTTTACACCCTGGGGTACATATTTGTCAATATTCTGGTGTCCCTCCAATATCAGCTCAGCTCGCTCCAACACACCGGCTTCCGTTAATCGCTTTGTTGTATTATCCAAAGCCAGCTGCTGCACATCAAAGGCATATACCTTACCGGCAGCTCCAACTAGATTTGCTAAAAACAATGTATCATTGCCATTTCCCATAGTGGCATCAACAACAATATCCCCCGGCAGTACTACCTTACTAACCAGTTCATGAGATATATGCAAAGAATTTTTTAATATCATATTTGCACCTCTAATAACCATATTTACCGCTGTACTCAAAAGCATTTTTAATCAGATTGATATGGATGCATTCCTTGGCGCCATTCGTCAATACCTCAATGACGTCAAACCTGCACATATAATCGAAAAGCTTATTCTTTGTCATAAAAAACAAAGCAGCTTTTATAATCTTCCCTTGCTTTGAATAGCTGACAGCTTCTGAAGGATGTCCATATTCCAATCCCGTTCTGCACTTCACCTCTATAAAGGCCAGTGTATCACCCTCCATAGCTATTATATCCAATTCTCCAACCTTACAGCTGAAGTTTCTGTCCAATATTCTATAGCCCTGCTTTTCCAAATAGCTGCAAGCCATATCTTCACCAAAGGCACCCAAAAGCTTGTTATACTTCATAGCACTACCCCTTTAGCTTTTTTTCTATATCTGAAACAAAGATCAATACCTCTGCCACAACGCTGAACAGCTCTTGCGGTATTTGCTGACCCAAATCCAAGTGGATCAAGGTAGAAATAAGCTCTTCATTCTCAAGTATAGGCACATCATTTTCCTTGGCTGTTTTTATAATTCTCTCAGCCACCTCACCCTTGCCTATGGCAGTGACGATTGGCGCATCCTGCCCCTCCTTATAGGATAGAGCAGCAGCTTTTTTCATTTTATCCTTCATATTACACCTTAATATCTACATGAAGCTGTTCGCTGTCTACACGGATAAGCTCTTCCAGCTCCAGCAGATTGAATTTCTCCTGAATATCAATAAGCTTTAGCAGATTTAGGCTGTAGCCTCTGGCTTCCAAGGATTTTCTCAAAGCTTCTGCAGTATTGCTTATTACTTTTTTAAAATCTTCTTTCTCAACCTTGATGGTTACATCCACATTTTTTTTATTTACCGATATCAAGCTTTCAATATGTCCAAGTTTATCTAAATCCAATGCAATCAGTATAGTAGCATTTTCCGGATTTACGCTTTTGCTTCTCTTCTTATTGTTAAACACATAAATTTCTGCTGTGGTATTCTTTTCATTCATTTGTATCGGTATTTGCAGATAATTGATGTTTGCATTTATGCTTTTTATAAAGTCCATGTTTCCTTTGATATCCTGCAGCACAGAAGTATCAAGCTTGCTGTCCAACCCCTGCTCTTTGATCAAGGTCTCCAGCTTGCCGCCCAGTTTAAGGATATCCTTAAAGCTTTCTGCCGCCTTTTCCTTGTCCTGCAATAGCTCCGGTTTCAAAAACAGTTTCTTCAGCTCCTGTTTGATTTCCTTCACATCCACTTGATTCTTTTCCAAGGCTTCCACAAGCTTCTCCAAACCTTCCAGTTTTTTGGACAGCTTGTTCTCACCCGTTGTATTTTCAATGATTGCTTTCACTGCGGCTGGTGTGATTTTGATATCCTTGGATATCATATAGGCAGCTTGCTCAGGCTTAGCCTGTGAAGCTGTTTCAAATACCTTCGCGATCGTATCTATTAATTTTTCCAGCTTGGGCTCATCTTGTTTTGCTGCTACTTGCTGTACTGTCCCTTGCTCCGCGACTTCTGCTTCAACCTTAGCTGCCAGCTGCTGCATTGCTGCCTTTGGATTGTTTTCCAGAGGTTTTTGTACTTCTCCTTGCTTCAGCGGTACTTGCTTTACAGTATCAGCTTGCTTTTCTTCATTCTGTATTGTCGGTTTAATCTCAGCCGCTCCTGTTTTCCTGCTTGCATCAAGCTCTTTTAATAGCTGCTGACTTTGCGGTTCTAGTACCGCCGCCATTTTTACCAGCTTCGTTATTTCGGTATTATTTATATTTAATTCAGATTGGAGCAGTGCAATAGCCTTTGCGGAATCCCCCTGCGCCAAGCTTTCCATGCTTTTCTGCGTATTGACAAGCTTCATTACATTTTCTTTGGTAACAGGCATGTTGTATTTAATCAAAAGCTTAGCAGCTTGCACATGGCTTTCCTCTGGCTTTATATCCATTTGCTTCAGGAGCTGCTGCAGCTTCGCATCATCATTGATTTGTGGCTTTTGCTGATCTGCTTTGAGCTCTGCAAAAATCCCTTCTGTTGAAATGCTGCTTATATTCAACTCTACAAGCTGCCCGGGATTTAAGTCAGCTGCTTTCATCAAAGCGGCAGTGAATATCTGACCGGAGGCAGTCTTAATAGAAATGCTTTGTCCCAGCATTTCTATCAGCTTACCCTTCACGGTATCCCCTACTTCTAAATTGGAGAGGAAGTCCGCCAATTGGGGCTTTATCGTCATTTGATTTTGTGTTGTAATTCTCATATCATCACTTCTTTATAACAAGATTTGCTGAAAGGTTTTTGTGGTTTTCGCAAAAACCTACCCGAGCGTTTCAACGAGGCAGGGGACACATTCCCATTAGCTATTACAGAAATCTAAACCCACAACTTATAGTAGTGAGGAACATTTCTTGCCTCGTTATATATTTTTCGTAAAGCTGCGTCTGTGTATGGGCAGCAGTCCAAGTCTTCTGATGCAATCCATATGTTCTTTGGTTCCATAGCCCTTATGCTTGGAAAACTTATATTCCGGATATAAGCTGTCATAAGAGCTGATCAGTCTGTCTCTTTCTACCTTTGCAATAATGGAGGCTGCTGCGATGGATAGACTTAAGCTGTCGCCTTTGATGATGCCTTTTTGCGGTGTTTCTACATCCTTTAAGGTTACTGCGTCCAATAAAATATAGTCCGGCTGTACACTTAATGCAGCCAATGCTCTTTTCATGGCTACATATGTGGCATTCAATATGTTAATCTCGTCGATGAGCTCCACCTCTGCCATGCCTACGCCAATAGCCAGTGCCTTGGCTTTTATCTCATCATACAAAAATTCACGCTTTGCCTCTGACAGCTTCTTGGAATCGTTGACGCCGGGAATGACAACACCCTCTCCCAAAATGACCGCAGCAGCTACAACCGGACCAGCCAAGGGTCCTCTGCCTACTTCATCAATTCCGGCTACAAGCTTATAGCCCTCTGCGTAACATTGTCTTTCATATTCTGTCATACTATGTAAACGTTGTATTTCTTTTTCATCATATTTTATTCTAACAGCCATTTTTGTCTCCTTTTGGTTTGTATATTTTGTTTATCGGCAAAGATTGCTGTCATTCTGAGCGTAAGCGAAGAATCTTATCAGAAAGATTATTTACCTAAAGATTCTTCGCTATGCTCAGAATGACGGGCAGCTGCCCCTACGCGGGATGACACATGGGTCAGCCCCTACATGTTTATAAAAAATAGAGCATATGCAGCTGCATATGCTCTATTATATCATATTTTATTCTGTTTTTTGCGGGGGCAGCTCTAGTGTGATCTTACCTATTCTACCGCCTCTGAAGTCATCTAGGAGCAATACAGCCACTCTTCTGATGTCTATTTCGCCTCCTGCAATAATGCAGCCCCGTTTCTTGCCTATTTGATTAAACAAGTCATGTACCGCCATCTCCTGATGAGAGTCCTCCAGCTTATACTTTTCCTTCAGATTCGTGAAGAAATCCTGCTGCAATCTCTCTAACAGCTTCAGTGCCAATTCATAGACGTCCAATATATCATCCTTTATGGCGCCGGTAAAAGCAAGGTTATATGCCACCAGTTCATCTTCAAACTTAGGCCACAATATGCCCGGTGTATCGAGAAGCTCCAGTTCTTGATTGATTTTGATCCACTGCTTGGCTTTTGTAACGCCGGGTCTGTCACCGGTTTGTGCGACGCTGCGTCCCGCCATTTTATTGATTAATGTAGATTTTCCTACGTTAGGTATACCTATGATCAAAGCTCTTATGGTTTTAACCAACAAACCCTTGCTTTTCAGTCGATCAATTTTTTCCTTCATCAGCAGCTTAGCTGCCACGGTAGCCTCTTTTAAGCCTGTGCCCTTAATGGAATTTGCCAGTATAACCTTGGTGTTGCTGGCTGTATAATACTTCATCCAAAGTCTGTTTGCATTCTCATCGGCTAAATCGCTTTTGTTCAGCACAATGATCCTTGGCTTGCCTCCAACGATTTCATCAACATCAGGATTTCTGCTGCTCATCGGTATACGTGCATCCACAAGCTCTATAACTACGTCTACCAGCTTTAAATCCTCAGCAATTTTTCTTTTTGCCTTGGTCATGTGACCGGGATACCATTGTATGTTCAACGCTAACACCTCGTTTTTTTCTTATGTACATATCACTATTATCCTATAGTTATTATTGCATGGCAATTTTTTTTAATGCAAACTTAGATTCTTCATTTCATTCAAAATAACCTTCACTTTATGATAAGCGCAAGCTGTCATTCTGAGCTTGGGTCGAATCTTAAGATCCTTCACTCGTTCCTCCCTCAGGATGACACAACAATTGTTACTATCTTTTATAACAATGATATTGCTGTGCAATAATTTATTCAGCCCATACAAATTAAAAAAGGGCTATAAGCCCTTTTATTAGAATCTAACTTCTTTAATTTTAGCTGCTTTACCAACTCTGCCTCTAAGGTAGTTAAGCTTCGC
>JAQSYD010000127.1 GCA_029256325.1 Clostridia bacterium | reverse complement strand
AAGGAACGAATTTGCTTCATGTTACTGTTAATAAGGACAGGTACAACTTGTGTCATCCTGAGGGAACGGTTGGATATTAAGACTCTTCGCAAGCTCAGAGTGACATAGCTATGCTTGCATTTATCGTGATGTGGGTAATACATGTCATTCTGAACGTAGTGAAGAATCTTATAATAAAATATCAATTATAAATAGGTTATAAATCCGATGCGATATGCATCGGATTTTTTTTATGTATATATTACCTTCTCTCTGCAAAAAATAGCATATCAGGAATGCAACAACAGATTTGGGAGTGGGTGAAATGATAAACACAATCGTACAAAATATACAAAACTTTTATGATACAACAGTTTTTTTTGTAATTCTAGCGATCGGAGTCTTTCTGCTTTTATGGGATTATCCAATCTTTAAATCGATGAAGTACAAAAACGACACAAGAATCACCTTGGTTATGGGCATTATATTTTTGATTCTACCCTTTGTGCTTTATGCGGTTTCCAGAATGTAAGCACTATCATTACAACGATTTGGAGGTATACTCATGGGACTGTTTACAAGAAGAAAAATGGCTGAAAAGACCAAGGACGAAAGCTACAAGATACTAAGTACTACGAGCCTAGACGAAAATATAGAGAAAATTAAAATGCTGCTTACAGACTGTGAAGACGTCATATACAAGGAGTTTAGAGTTGGCGTAGAACAGAACTTTTTAAACTGGTACGTTATGGTTCCATACCTTCACCTGAGCTGAAGGAAATAAGAAATATAGATGACGCAGTATTGGCGATACTTACCGGCGATACTGTAATGCTGATTGACGGCACAGCAAACATCATCGTAATAGGCACAAAGGGATGGCCGGCAAGAGGAATATCCGAGCCAACCACTGAAGCGGTCATAAGAGGTCCAAAAGAAGGTTTTACAGAGACTTACCGATTCAACTCCGCTTTAGTCAGGAGACGAATAAGAGACCCACGCCTAAAGCTAAAGCAGATGCAAATTGGGAGAAGAAGCTTTACAGATATAGGAATTATGTACATTGAAGATATTGCACAGCCTGAGCTTGTTGCGGAAGTCAAAAGAAGACTTTCCACCATAGACATAGATGCAATACTGGATAGCGGATACATAGAAGAGTTTATAGAAGACAATCCATATTCCCTATTTCCTCAAATCAAGGCGACAGAAAGACCGGACAAAGTTGCAGCAGCATTGTATCAAGGTAAGGTTGCTATATTAGTAGATAACACTCCCTTTGGATTGATCGTGCCGGCAACCTTTAATTCATTTTTTCATGCAGCGGAGGACCATTATATTAGATGGATTCCTGCTACAGTATTGAGAATGATGAGATTTATAGCAGGCACCTTATCCCTTATTACACCTGCACTTTATATCGCAGTTACCTCATATCACCCGGGGATATTGCCTACTGAGCTGGTGCTTTCCATTGCAGCTGCCCGGGAGGGCGTTCCATTTCCGGCTGTCATAGAAGCGCTTATATTGGAGCTTACCTTTGAGCTTCTGCGAGAGGCTGGTGTGAGACTGCCCACCTTGATAGGGGGCGTTGTAGGTATTGTAGGCGGCTTGGTAATAGGGCAGGCAGCAGTTGAGGCAGGAATCGTAAGCCCTATCATGGTCATTATTGTGGCAGTTACAGCAATTTCTTCCTTTTCCATACCGGACTACAGCTTTTCCAACGCATTTAGGCTGTTTAGATTCATGCTGATATTTTCAGCAGCCTTCTTGGGTCTTTATGGTATGATACTAGGCTTGCTGTTGATGCTGGGTCATTTGGTTAGACTGAAAAGCTTTGGAACACCCTATCTATCCCCCTTTGTATCCTTTACTGCCAGTGACTTAAAGGATACAATCGTGAGACTCCCTATGTTTATGATGAAAAACAGGCCTTTGGGCATTGCCAATGACAAAGTCAGAATGGTCAACAACAGACATGAAATAAAGAAAGGTGCCAATATCAAGGAGAAAGAAAAGGGGGAAGATCATAATGATAAGGAATAATGATAATATTTCACCCTATCAGCTTGCTATGCTTGTAATTATGTCAATCATAGGAGTAGGCGTTTTTAATATTGTTCATGTGATAGCAAAATTTGGAGGCAATGATGGTTGGATCATCATGACTGCAATGGGAATCGTCCATATATTCCTTGCATTCTTGTTCATTCGGCTGAGCTGCAGATTTCCTGGCAAGACCTTCCCTGAATATATACAAGAGATTTTAGGCGTTGTACTGGGGAAAATACTGGTTTTTGCTATATCCTGCTATATACTGCTGAATTTAGCTTATGAGGTAAGAGAATTTACAGAGGTTGCAAAAATGTTTTTGCTGCCTCGTACGCCGACAGAGGTTATCATATTCGCGCTTATATTAGTATGTGCATATGTAGTTAGAGGCGGTGTGGAGAGTGTTGCAAGAGTAGTGGAGATAACCTTCCCTATTTTATTCATACCCTTTTTCCTTGTGCTGATACCCGGATTTCCCAATTTGGATTTAACAAATCTTCTTCCCGTTGGCAGCGATATAGGAACAAAGTTTACACGCATGATTCCTCACGCACCTCACGCATTTAGAGGAATTGAATATATACTGTTCTATATTGGCTTCATGAAAAGGCCACAAAGAGCGTATAAGCCTGTAGCCTGGGGTTTAATATTTGTAACAGGCTTTTATACACTGGTTTCTGTCATCGGAATAGGTGCTTTTGGAGCAAAATCTGCCACCAAAGCCATATGGCCTTTGCTGCTTTATATCAGAAACATTAATATTCCGGGACTATTTATAGAAAGACTGGATGGTGTCATCCTTTCTATATGGGTGATTACAGTATTTACAACCATCATAACAGGCTTTTTTATAGTGACTTACTCAATTTCCAAAGTCATTAACAGCAAAGAGCAAAAACAGTTTGCCCTGCCCTTAATGATGTTTATTTACTATCTGGCGCTGCAGCCTGCAGGCTTGGCGGAGCTATATGAGTGGGGAGATTGGATTTTCAAATATGTAAGCTCGATATTCATATATGTAATACCTATAGTGGCTCTTTTGATTGCCGCTATAAGAAGGCTGGGGGTGAAAAAAAGTGAGGATTTCTAAGCTTATTGTTATTCTCATGCTATGTGTAGTAGTGCTTGTAGGCTGTTGGGATAAGGTTGAGATCGAAGACAGAATATTTGTGCTGGGCATAGGTATTGATAAAGCAAAAGAAGAGGAAAAAGCGCAGCCTACAGACAGATATGTCATTAATTTTGCCTCGCCAATTGTGGGAGCCTTAAAAGACGGTGGAGGTGAAACCTTTAGTGTGGATAAAACTGTTTCATCCATATTTACCTTTGGCTTGAACCAAATGTATGAGAGAATAGACAAAAAACTGTCCTTTCAGCACACTCGAATATTGATATTTGGCGAAGATATGCTAAAGGATGAACGGCTGTTCAAAGAGGTACTGGATGCAGTGGGAAGATCTCATGAATTTCATAGGAATATGTATGTGTTTGCCGTACCGGGAAGAGCCGACGAGGTTTTCAAAGTAAAGCCTAAATATAATAAGCTGTTGGCATCCTATGTAGCCGGTATAGCGGAGAATAATCTGTACCAGAGCAGTATATATAAAATGCCTGCTTACCAGATGTATGATAATCTGATTAATTCTGAAGGAGATACCATCATACCAAGCTTAAGGGCTTCTAAGGAAGAAGCGAAGGTATCGGGGTTAGGTGTCATCAAAGACTACAAACTGGTAGGATATTTAAATGACATGGACAGCGAGACCTTGAACTGGCTCAACAATACTGCCAGTGGAGGAGTTATTGAGGGCAAGTACAATGACATATTGATACCCTATAAGTATAATGACTTTAATACAAACATGGTGCTTGATAAGGTAGACGGAGACAAAATATACCTAACCTATAATATGGTAGCGGAGGGCAGCGTAGAGGAATATATCTGGGGAGAGAACCTGATGGAGCAAGCGCTGCTGGATACTTTAGAAAAAAATATTGAGACAAGGATTGAAGAAAGAGGTAAAAGTGTAGTCGATAAGTTTCAAAAAGAGCTTAAGGTTGACCTTGTAGGAATTGCCCCCTATTTGCGAAAGCATCATCCTCAAGTTTACAGCTCTATTGAAAAGGACTATGAGAATTTCTTTCAAAACAACATGGTTATCAAAATTAAGGCGGAAGTGTCAATAAGAAGAGTAGGTACTATAGAATAACAGGTTAAAATTATCCTCCCAATTTTGCATAAAACTCTCATCCCATGACAATAATTAAATTGTAGGGGCAGATCCAAGTGTCTGCCCTTCTAATAGGAGGTATACATATGAAAACGAGGATTGCAAAAGCAGGCTTTTTTCTATTAATCATGTTTTTTATATTCGGAATCATAAATTATTATTATATGAATGCGGATAGAGAATTAGCAGATGTTGCAGACAAGCTGGTAAGGCTTCATGTAATAGCAAACAGCGATTCTGTGGAGGACCAGGATCTAAAAAGAAAGGTGAGAGACGAAGTAATCAAGCAGATGTCTCCCAAATTCGAAGGCTTAAAGGATGTCGCTGAAGTACGACAAGTGATCACAGAAAATGTTGGATTGATTGAAAGTATAGCATCTCAGGTAGCAGCAGAGAATCGCATGAGCTATGGAGCCAAAGCATTGTTGGGCAACTTCGATTTTCCTACTAAGATCTATGGCAATTTGACCCTGCCGGCAGGAAATTATCAAGCACTAAAGATTGTGCTGGGAAATGGAGAAGGGCAAAACTGGTGGTGTGTAATGTTTCCTCCTCTATGCTTTATAGATATTGCTCATGGCGTAGTACCGGAGCAAACCATGGAGCAGCTGAAGGAAAGCTTGAATGAAGAAGAATATAAGCTGCTGACAGCAGCAAAGACAGAGGAAGAAGTACCTGTTAAGATAAAGTTTAAACTAGTGGAAATAGCAAAATCCATGAATATACGAATGGCTAAAGTAGAAGAATTTTTCAAATTTTAATGGTATATGTAGGGGACGCTGCCCACAGCGTCCTTTTTTAATGCTTCAAATTCAAAAATTGCACAATCATGAAAATATTGTAAAGCCGTAATGCACTAAGAAATGAATAATTATCTAGGCTTTACAAAAAATAATTTCAGGAGGTGCTTATATGTTTAGAAACAGAATACAGAAACTTACTCCATATATTATAATCCTACTGATTTATACAATTTTCGGATTTTTGTCTTATAACGATTTTTTTAGTGATAGAAGCTTTAGTGATGCCTCATCCATGATTGTAAAATATGGCTCTAAAGGTACGGCGGTAAAAACCGTTCAGACTAAACTAAAAAGTTGGGGCTATTATAAAGGCAGTGTAGATGGAGTTTTTGGATGGAAGACAAGAAGCGCGGTCATTGCGTTTCAAAAAAAGAATGGTTTAAAGGCTGATGGAATCGTAGGTGCGGCAACATCCAAGGCATTAGGGATTCCATATAAGGCTGCAACTACAGCCTCTAGAGGCACTGTAAGCAGAAGCAATGAAGTATATACCTTGGCCCAGGCTATCAATGGAGAAGCCAGAGGGGAGCCTTACATTGGGCAAGTAGCAGTGGCTGCAGTAATACTAAATAGAGTAGATGATCCAAAGTTCCCTAACAGCATAGCTGGTGTAATATATCAACCAGGTGCTTTTACAGCAGTAGCAGATGGACAGATGTTCTTAACCCCCAATGATTCTGCCTATAAGGCAGCAAGAGATGCATTAAACGGCTGGGATCCTTCCGGTGGAGCAATGTACTACTACAATCCTGCTAAAGCAACAAGCAAGTGGATATGGTCGCGTCCTATAATCAAGGTTATTGGCAAGCACTATTTCTGCAGATAGGAGGGAAAAAATATGAAGCTATTCAAAATGCAGTTGTCCAGAGAACAATATCATAAGGCTTTGGTGGTTGTTTCTGCTATGCTGATTCTCTCCGTATTTTTTGGCTATAACACATGGAAGGAAAGAAAACAGTATCAAACATTTTTGCAGAATACATATCAGCGTGAGTTTAAAGAAATGGTTACGGATGTTGAAAATATTAAAATATTGATGGATAAAGCGGAAATTACAAATTCTACGGTACAGAGCAATGCGCTTATGTCACAGATCTGGCGTCAAGCTTTATCTGCAGCAGAAAACCTGGGGCAGCTGCCTATTAGCCATAGTGCTTTAAGTAAAACAGCTAAATATCTGTCTCAGGTAGGAGACTTTTGCTTTACAATCTCAAAGCAAAATGCAGCCAATAAAATGATGAATGAGGAGCAATTTGCTCAAATCGACAAGCTCAAAGATTATTCCGGTAATCTTCTAGGCGAGCTTTATGAGATGGAAAAAAAGGTATCTCAAGGTGATATACGCTTTGGAGAAATACGAAAACAAGGCAAGCTGATCCTTAAAAGAGCCTCGGAAAATGCTGTAGACGTAAAGTTCGGGAAAATGGACCAGACCTTCACAGATTATCCGGTACTCATATATGACGGACCTTTTTCGGAAAATGTAATTGGTGGAAAGCCCAAGGGTTTAGATGGAGAAAAGGTTAGCAAAGATAAAGCGCTTGAAATAGCTAAAAAGTTCCTAGGCAAAAATAATGTAGGAGAAATAAAACAAGTCAGCTCCGGCAGCGGAGTGATACATACCTATGGCTTGGAGGCAACACCAAAGGGCGGCCAGGAGGATTATCAAATAAACATTGATGTAACCAAGACCGGCGGCCATATACTATGGATGCTGAACTCCAGAGATGTATTAGAGAAGAAGCTTTCCAATGAAGAAGCAGCCAAAAAAGCAAAAGATTTCTTGAAGGAACAAGGCTTTGGTGAATTGGTAGAAAGCTATTTTCTCAACGAAGACAATACAACCATGATGACCTTTATAGGTGTAAGTAAGGAAGGAGTTCTGCTTTATCCAGACCTGCTAAAGGTCAAGGTCGCTTTGGATACCGGTGAAATTGTAGGCTTTGACAGCTATCACTATCTAATGGCTCCGAAAAACAGAAAGAATTTGACACCAAAGTTGACAGAGGCACAAGCAAAGGCTAAGGTAACTCAACGGCTGGAAATTGACAGGGTTAAGCTGGCGGTGATTCCTTTGCCCGGTAATAGGGAAGTTTTATGCTATGAATTCAAAGGAAAATATAAAGAAAATGATTTCTTTGTTTACATAAATGCAGAAAATGGAAATGAGGAGAATATCCTCCAGATCATTAAGGATAAAGACGGAACCTTGACACAGTAGAGCGAAACAATATTACTCATTTTAGGCATCAATTGCATGATATAAACTTATCGAAAATGCAGACAATAATATTGACAGCACAATAAAGTTTTTAACACAAAAAAACATAAACAGCTGTCTGTATGGAGGGTGAATGATGAGTAGAAGAGGATTGATGTCAGAAAACCTAAAGTATGAAATAGCAAGAGAGCTTGGCGTAGACAGCATAGTTCAAAGTGAAGGTTGGGGCGGCGTAAGCTCAAGAGACTGCGGCAACATGGTACGCAAAGCTATAGAAATTGCAGAAAAAAATATGGCAGCAAGATAAGAAGTAATATAAAAGGTCGGCACATTTGCCGGCCTTTATGTTATACATAGTTATTGTACGGGACGCTGCCCACAGCGTCCCGCACGATCCTTCGATTCTCTCGTCATTCTGAACGTAGTGAAGAATCTTCTTAAATGTGTTAAAATAAATGAGAATAAAAAACTAAAGAGGTGTAAAATATGATTTTTGTTGTATCAAAAAGTATCATAAAAGAAGGCAAAGCTGCTGAATATAAGCAGCAGACAGTTCGGTTAATAGAAGAAACCAGAAAAGAAGCAGGCTGCATTTCCTATGATCTATGTGAGGATATAGACAATCCTAATATTTTGACCTTTATAGAAAAATGGGAAGATAAGCAGCACTTAGATTTACATATGAAAACAGCTCACTTTATGGAAATTGTACCTAAGCTGAAAGACTTAAGAGTAAGCTCTGAGTTAAGTATATATAAAGAAGTATAAAAATAACCTGATTCTACGGTGCCAGGCACCATAGAATCAGGTTATCAATTATTTTACCTTTGCACCTTCTGCCAGCTTTTCATCTGGAGATAAGATGACCTTTTCTCCCTCTTTCAAGCCTGCGGTTCTGAGTCTTGCAACACCGTTTTCATTTACAAATACATGGTCTTTTCCCTCGTATTCAAATATTGCTTTTTCATCCATGAGCAATGCGTTTTCATTACTGGCAGTAATGATTTTAACCGTCATATCATAGCCGGATTTTAGGTTGGGAATGGTATCATTGAAATCAATTTCTACCTTTACTCTTTTTTGTGCAATGCCTAGGTCAGACATTTTGCTAAAAGCTTTTGGATAGATTTTTTGGACTGTGCCCTTTGCATCTTTTATGTCTAAATCGTCGTTTTCAATCAGTACAACGGAACCTTCCTTGATGTTGACAATATCATCAATCAGAATATCGCTTTCAAGATACATGCCACTTCTGTCGCCTATTTCAAATAGAAGCATACCGGGCTGTACAATGGCACCTTTTTGTATATTCCCTGTCAACACAACGCCGTTAATAGGAGAAGCTACACTGAGATCGGTACGTTTCTTTTGCAGAATTTCGATATTTGCTTGTATGCCTGCCAGCTGCGCTTCAAATTGCTTTTTCACATTACCGGACAAGCTGCTTTGGGCAATCTCTAAACTGCTTTTCGCCGCTTCCAGACCTGCTTCTGCTGAAGCATAACTTGCCTTGGCGCCTTGATATACTTCCAAGCTTACGGCGCCGCTTTGATAGAGGGCATAGTTGTTATCCATCAATCTTTTTGCTTCATTGTAGGTTATTTCAGCAGCTCGTACCTGTGCATTAAGCCTGCTGATCTCTGCAGCGCTTGCCGGTTCTTTTGCAGCTGCATACTGTGCCGCAACTGCCTGCTTCTGGGCTTCTAAATTTTTTATTTGAAGGGCCATGGACTCTGCATCCATTCGGAGCAGTACATCCCCTGCTTTAACCTCTTGGCCTATTTCGACCATAGACTCTAGTACCTTACCGCCCTCTGTGGCATATACAGCAGTTTCATTTTTAAGCTGGACAACTGCAGTTTCCTCAACAAATTCTTGTATAGTCCCTTTTTCAACAGTGCCTATTTCTACAGCTATTGGTTTTTTACTTGCCGTCATACTATAGGCTGCGATGGCGATTACCAATACAATGAGTCCTATCCAAATGATTTTTTTCTTCATTTCTAATCCTCCCTAAGAGATGCGGCTCTTCAGCGCATCAATGAAATTCAGGTTGTATATTTTTCTCCAAGTAGCCACTTGTGCTATGATTGCAAAGAATATAGTAGCAATAGCTGCATAAATGAATATTTTAGGTGGCGCAATAATTGGGAAGGTAATCATTTCAGAACTGAAGGATTCAGCCATCCCCCTTATCATTGACATACCCAATGGAATCCCCAACAGTATTGCAAATCCTGTCATGATGGAATTCTCTTTGCTGATCATGCGGAAAATATCTTTTTTATCAAAGCCTAAAACACGCAGAGATGCAAATTCCATATTACGCTCTGATATACCGATGATTGTGGCATTATATATGATTGCAAAGGCTAGAATTCCTCCAAAAATCAAATACAATCTGGTTGCGATAATCATGGTATCCAAATATTCTAAGAATGCATTCTGTATTTCATCTGATGAACGAACTGCAGAAATGTTTTTTATATCCGTCAGCTTTTCTTTTACATCATCGCTAGAAGCAATGGAAACACCTGTAATCATTTCCTTGTCAACCAACAAATCCTGCATTGCTTCAATATCCATAAAGGCATTAATTCCAAGGTATTGCTTGACGACTCCGGTTATTTCTACTTTGATATCTTTTTTGCCTGGGATAAAATTCTTGATGGTGATATGGTCGCCTTGCTTTACATTTAGTGTCTTCGCCAATGCCTCTGTTATAAATAATCCATTTTCTTTCAGCTTTACTTGGTTATCATTCATATCTCTGAAATGATAGAAGTCAGTATCTCGCGGGATACCAACAAAATTAACCGCTTTCTTCCGCCAGCCGCTTTTCAGTTCAAAGGGGTATTCTAACCTTGGCTCAATTTTGCTGGATTCAATTAAATGCTTCAAATCATTGATGACATTTTTGTTCATGGGTTGTGCAAAATCTACATTGTAATCCATTTTTTGATACTCTCCGTATTGGAGATTAAACATGGTGGGCATGGATTCCCCCATGTATAAAGGAACAACATTGATTGAATATGTCAATGCGAGGCCAAATACCAGGAAGATAAATCGCCGTTTTGTACGCATGATATTTCGGGTGACCATTTTCCAGCTGAAGGTCAGTCTGCGCCATAAGAAGCCAATTCTTTCCAGTAGGATACGTTTTCCGGATTTAGGCGCTTCCGGACGCATAGAGTCTGCCGGCATGATGTGCAGTACTGTTTTTGCACCCAGCAATCCTGAAGCAACACAGAAAATACTAGTCAACATCAAAGCCTTAAAGATAAATGAATAATAGATACTGATCTTCACAAAAGGAATATTAAAATAAAATACAAACACTTGGCTTAGGGGGCCGGACAAAAGGATGCCTCCTGTAATGCCAATGATTGAACCTATTAATCCGATTGCCAAAGCATATTTGGTGTAGTGCATCAGGACATTAAAGTTGCTATAGCCTAAGGCTTTTAAAACTCCGATTGCCATTCTGTCATTGGCAACAATTCTCGATAGCATAATAACGATGATAACGGCACCAACCAATAAGAACATGACGGGAAGAACCGTTGACATCTTCTCGATTCCATCAATTTTTTGTACAAGCACGCTATCGCTTAATTGGTCTTCCAGCTTTGTGATGCGCTTGACACC
>JAQSYD010000126.1 GCA_029256325.1 Clostridia bacterium | reverse complement strand
TTTCTCTTTTTTGACTGGGAATGCCTCTAAATTGACTAAGTGGGCAGCATCTTTAGAAGAAATGGTGCTATCAGACACAACTACGTATTTTAATTTCTTGGCATCACATGATGGCATTGGTATGAGACCGGTGGAGAATATACTTGATGGACATGAAAAAGAGATCATGCTTCAAGCAGTTGAAAGGCATGGCGGCAATATAAGTTATAAATCCAACAGCGATGGTACCAAAAGTCCTTATGAACTCAATATCAACTATATGGATGCGCTTACAGACCCGAAATCACCCAACATACAGGAAAGAATAAATAAGTTTATCGCTGCTCAGTCTATATTGCTTTCTGTTGCAGGTGTGCCGGGAATATATGTACATAGCTTATTTGGCTCCCAAAACTGGTACGAGGGTGTTGAACAATCCGGGATATATAGAAGAATAAATAGGGAGAAGCTGGACTATAACGACGTTTGTAAAGAGCTTGAGAGCAAAGATAGTATAAGGAGTATAGTTTTCAACCGCTTCTCAGAGCTAATCAGGCTTAGGAGACAGCAGTCAGCATTTTCCCCAAATGCGCTCCAAGAGACTGTTTCTTTAGACGAAAGAGCATTTGCTTTCATAAGATATCATAGAGACAATAATGAGCGGATTCTTGTAATTGTGAATGTCTCTTCGGAGGAATATTGTATAAGGTACATGTTTGAGGGTGTTGATATCATAACGAATGAGCTTGTATGCAACAGCGCAAATATGTTGGCTTATCAGACAAGATGGATAAAGCTCAAATAAACGGATATTTGAAGAAGACCAGTGAGGTATTTATCCTCGCTGGTTTTATTTTATACATATATATATGAGCCTTTCGTTCCTGTGATATAATGATGAGGGTTAACAAAATGTATAAAATAATTGGGGGTTATTAAATGCTGCAATCACATTTGGGAGAGTTGTCTGCGCTGATTACGGCTTTATGCTGGACGCTTACGGCAATAGCTTTTGAGTCTGCAGGAAAAAAAGTGGGTTCTTTGGCAGTGAACATCATTAGATTGGTTATCGCCTTTATACTGCTTTCCGTCTTTACCTTTTTTACTAGGGGAATAGGGCTGCCAATTGATGCCTCAGGCTCAAACTGGTTATGGCTGCTTATCTCCGGAATGATTGGTTTTGTAATTGGAGATTTGTTTCTGTTCCAAGCCTATGTACTGATCGGTTCAAGAATATCTCTGCTGATCATGTCTGCAGTACCTCCTATAACGGCAATCACCGGTTTTTTGTTAATGGGAGAGAGAATAACATTACTTGGAATGATTGGCATGTTTATTACGATAGGTGGTATAGCCTTGGTAATTCTAAGCAGAAGCGCTGATGAAAAGAAGGTAAAGCTTGCGCATCCTGCAAAGGGTTTACTGTTTGCTTTTATAGGTGCTTTGGGGCAATCCTTTGGCTTGGTTTTTAGCAAGCTGGGAATGGGTGACTATCATCCTTTTGCTGCTACACAAATTAGAATTATAGCTGCTTTTATAGGTTTTTTCATCGTAATAACAGTGGGTAAAAGATGGAAAGAGGTTTTTGACTCCTTCCAAAATAAAATAGCCATAAGAAATATTGCCATAGGCGCGTTCTTTGGTCCTTTTCTAGGTGTATCCTTCTCTCTGCTGGCGGTACAGCATACGTCTACAGGTATTGTATCTACTATAACTTCAATTTCACCAATATTAATAATACCGGCATCTATTATGATATTTAAGGAAAAGGTGCTGCCCAAGGAAATTGTAGGTGCATTGATAACACTAGTTGGGGTAGCTCTACTTTTCATATAGTTATAGCATAAAAAATTGGGACCCTTAGGGGTTCTTTTTTATATGAAATATATGCATAAAAGGCATAGTGGCCTATAACTTGCATATCTTGTAGTACAGGCACTTAAATGCTAATATTGAAATATATGGAAGAGGCGAAATGCAATGTACAGCTTTGTGATCAGATCTGCTAGGAGGAGAAGGCGATTGAAATTGGCCCTTAGCAATTTAAGTTTATATTGTGTTGCCCATGCTGTAGTTGATGCAGCTTGTGCGGCATTAGTTTTATCTCATTTATACAGTGGCAGAACAGAAACGGCCTATTTTGCTTTTCTGATATTGATCTATAACGCTTTGGCTTTTGCCGGACAGCCTCTAATAGGGTTCTTTTCAGACAAGTACAAGCTTTCCTATGAGGTAGCCATTGCAGGCTGTGTAGCTACAACTGTTTCTGTATTTTTGTATGTTTTTCCAATGCTGTCAGTGGTTTTGGCAGGAATCGGGAATGCAATGTTTCATGTAGGGGGAGGCGTAACAAGCCTTAACCTGTATAGGGGCAAGGCATCTGCACCTGGCATATTCGTTGCACCAGGAGCCTTTGGCTTGATGATAGGCACTTTGATTGGCAGAAGCGGCAGCTTTTCCGTAGCCAGCTTTGCCTTTCTTTTACTTTGCTGCGGAGCAGGCATTTTGTTCATTAAACAACCTCATATAGATTATTCAACCACTTCGGAGTTAAGCTTTGAACCCTATCATATCATTATGCTTTTGCTTTTAGGGTCAATATCTATTAGGTCGTTCATAGGCATTGCCGTAAATTTTACATGGAAATCGGATGTATCTTTACTTGTTTGCCTCACCTTAGCAATAGTTTTAGGTAAGGCTTTGGGAGGTATACTTGGAGATAAGCTTGGCTGGCGCAAGGTCACAGTGGCGGGGTTGATATTATCCGCGCCATTGGTGGCTGCAGGAAACTATCCTTTAGCAGGCATATTGGGGATGTTTTTATTTAATTTGACGATGCCGGTTACACTAACGGCAGTAGCAAACCTGCTGCCTGGATATCCGGGTTTTGCCTTTGGCATGACTACATTGGCTTTGGTAACAGGGGTATTCATCATGTATTTGCCCTTTACTATAATACTAGCAAGCAAAGTAATAGCAATGGGGATCATACTCATCTCTGCTTTTATGTTAAATAAAGCATTAACTCTATATTTTAACGATAGCTTAGAGGAAAAGATCAAGAAAATAGATATTAATATATAAGGAGATGTGGAAGATGAATAACAAATCAAAAATGATTGTTCTACTGCTGCTTGTGCTATGTTCTTTAACTCAAGGGGTATTCGGAGATATAGTAGGTCCTGCACCATTCGGAACAAATACCAATGGCAGATTATTACTAATAGCACCGATAATATTGGTTATCTGGGTAGTTTGTGCAAGCATCATCAAGGCTGTAAGAAATAAAAATGTGGATAAATAGCTTTCTATTACCTCTCGTTCTAACGATATTTATTGAAGGCACAGCCGCATTTTTACTGGGGTACAGAGATAAGCAAACGCTGCAAGTGGTTACCGTAGTTAACCTCATCACAAATCCCTTTATGAATTTTATATCAGTACTTCTTGCATATTTTGCTATAGGCAGATTTTTTTATTGGTTCATACTGCCTTTGGAGCTGTTGCTGATACCTGTAGAGTGGCTGATATTGAGCTATGCAATGCCTAAGAAGAAAAAAGAACTGCTGAAGCTATCAGCAGCTATGAATATGATTTCTTTTACTATTGGATTGCTCATATTTTAGTGAACAAAATAAAAGCCCTTATTCATTTAAGAATAAGGGCTAAAAATGTTCAATCAATAACAATTTGCTAAATCGTCCATACTTTCTTTCAGTTTGCGAAGCTCTTCTATAGGTTGAGCCAAAAGGGCTTCAAAAGTATAAAGGTCTGGTGCATATTCCTGAATATAATCAATGATGCCTTTAGCTTCCTGTTTATTTACAACATTTGTATATTTGGAAAGCTGTTCTTGAGAGTTCAGCATTTCGATACATACACTATCATTTTCTTCATTGATTACAATCTTCTTGTTGTCAGAAACAAAGGCTACTTGAGGACCTAGACTGATCTTTATTTTGTTATGCTCGATGGCTTTGATATCAATTTTCCTTACGTTATTGACTAAAAACTCAGTGCTGCCATCAATAACTGTTACTGTGCGAGCTCCGTTCAGTACAATTTGTTGGTTTTCCATCTTGCCTTCGCCGGAATTGAAATATAGATTGTTGCTTCTCATATTTACACCTTCCTTTCCTTTTGTGTTAAAAAATAAACAATTGAGCGCATTAACACAATCCTATGCTATTTTCTGTATATTCTAAATTATACAACAATTTGCGAGAGAATTCAATGAATGGACAAGCTATTTCAATTGTTAATAAATTATTAACAATGTTTTCCAAATAAATGGGCATTTACTATTGCAGAGGCATCTAAAATTGTATAAATTTATATTAATGAATAAATAAAGCTTCTTTTAGGAGGATTACTATGCAAGTTCCATGTAAAGAACAATTTGTAGCGACTTTTTCCATTGTTGGTTATGACCCTCAGAATGGTGAGTGGGGCGTGGCAGTACAGTCAAAGTTTTTGGGGGTAGGAGCCTTGGTGCCATGGGCAAAAGCAGGAGTTGGAGCTATAGCTACTCAGTCCTGGTGCAACACCAGCTTTGGACCAAGAGGTCTAGAGCTTTTGGAGCAAGGCTTAAGTGCAGAGGAGGTTATGGAGCAGCTGCTGAAGGATGACGAGGGACGCGAATATCGCCAAGTAGGAATTGTAGATGCAAGGGGTGGTGCTTCTACCTATACGGGCAAGCTATGCTTTGATTGGGCAGGGGGCATAAAAGGCAGGAATTTTGCCTGTCAAGGTAATATACTGGTAAATCCGGAGACGGTACAAGCGCTGGCTGACACTTTCAATAATTCAGAGGGTGATCTGGCTGATCGGCTGGTTGCTGCCCTGGATGCAGCGCAAGATGCGGGTGGAGACAGCAGAGGCAAACAATCTGCAGCACTACTGGTGGTTAAGGACAAAGGGGGCTATGGCGGTTTTAATGACCGTTATGTAGATTTAAGAGTGGATGATCACCCGGAACCTATTAAGGAATTGGCACGACTTCTTAAGCTTTATAAGCTATATTTCTATAAGACTAAACCAGGCAATGTTGTTAAGCTGGAAGGTCAGCAATTGATTGAGATAAAGGAAATGCTTAAGAGAACCGGTTATTATGATGGTGATATCAATGATATTTTTGACGATGGATTCATAAAAGAGTTGAATAGATTTTATTTGACGGAGAATTTTGACGAGAGAGTAAGAGAAGATCAGTATATGGATAAGGAAGTACTGGAATTTTTATGTGAATTTGCACAAAACAAATAAAAATAAAAAACAAGTGCCGGATGAATGGCACTTGTTTTTGCTTAGCCTATTGAAGCAGCTAGCTCCTCTTCGCAGATGTTTTCGATAATAACCCTATCTACTTTGCCATCCTTAATTGTTACTATACAGGGAACTTGATTTATACCAAGTCTGTTTGCCAAGCCGGCAGATTTATAAATATCTACCTTGGTTACTTTGATTTTGCCTTGATAATCGTTTTCATACTTTTCTATGAGGGGGAGTAACTCTCTGCATTTCGGGTCTACTGCATTCCATAGGTAAACGATACCAGGCATTTCAGATTGCATAATCTGATGTTGGAATATCTCGCTTTCTGCAAGATATTTCTCAACTGAGTAACCGGCGATAGCTCCATCGCCTACAGCTGTGGCAACCTGCTTAAGGAATTTATCTCTAACGTCTCCGACTGCAAATACACCATCGACATTAGTTTCCATTTTTTCATTTGTAATTAAATAACCGCCTCTGTTCATTTCCAGCATACCCTTGAATATTTCTGTATTCGGCAGATATCCAATGAAAAGGAAGCAAGAATCTACATTTATTGGAATTAAGCTATTATTCTTAATGTTTTTTAGTACTACTGTTTGAAGTCGTTCTTCACCAACAAACTCATCAACTACTGTATTCCAAACAAACTCCATCTTGGGGTTTGATAAGGCTTGTGCCTTCGCTATTTCGTTGCAGTCCATTTTGCCTTCATCATGTAGTACTGATACAATAACCTTGTCAGCAAACTTCGTAAGGAACATGCCCTCTTCAATTGCTGCGTCACCACTTCCAACTACCAATACAGTTTTACCTGTGTTGGCTGCTGCGTCGCAGGTTGCACAGAAGGAGATACCCTTGTCATAAAGAAAACCATCTTCACCCTTTGCCCCTGTTAGCCTTGGCTTACCGCCTGAAGCTACAATTACGGCTTTGGCTTCATAAATTGCTCTGAAGGTTTCTACCTGCTTAATTTCTCCATCCAGATTAACTGACTTTACATCAGTGAGCTTGAAGTCAACACCGAATTTCTTAGCTTGCTTATGAAAGAGATCCATAAGTCCAAGTCCGGTTGTTCCTTCAGGGAAACCAGGGTAGTTTTCAATTTCATTTGTATAGGTAGCCAAACCGCCTACCAAGGATTTTTCTATCAATAAAGTTTTTAATCTAGCTCTGCCGCAATAGATGCCGGCTGTTAGACCAGCAGCACCGCCGCCTATGATGACGACATCATATTTTTCAATTTTCTTTTCCATTTCAGCCTCCTAAATTACATAAAGTATTTAACAAGAAACTTGCTTCCAACCACCGCACCAAAGAATAGGAATAATGCAAATACCCATCCGGAAACAGAAAGGGAAGCTATGCCGCTAAATAAAGCACCTATATTACAGCCAAAGCCTATTCTGGCTCCATAGCCCATTAAAAGTCCACCGGCCATTGCTGCAACGATTTGCTTGGAGGACTTTATTTTTTTAAACTTGAACTGTGATGCCATCAGGGTAGCGAAAAGAGCACCTACAATAATACCAAGATTTCTTATTGAACCTGGATCATTTAAAAATCCAGCACTTAAGGTGGCTTGAGCACCTTGGCTGCTGAAGTAATTCCATTTGTCAACACTGCCGCCTATGGCTCTAAAAATCCATGCGCCCCAATTGGCAAAAGGACCGGAAACACCCCAAGGGTCATTGGTTGTAGCCATTGTAACAATTTGAAATAAAGATAACAGAACTGCGCCTGTTACATAAGTCCATGCATTCTTGAACCATGCTTGATAGTACTTATTTTTTTTAATATCCAAAATTACACCCCCGTAAAGGTTACTTTGTCTTTTCTATAATAACTTCCCATTCGCCGTCGTCAACTTCTTCAATTTCTACGTTATGGCCTTCTTTTCTAGCCCACTCAGGTACATTTTTCATAGCACAGCTGTGGTCTATTTGAACTACAAGAACGTCACCGATCTCTAATTTCTTTAGTGCATTTTCTGTCTTTATTAGCGGTACTGGACACGCCTCACCCATACAATCTAAAATAACTTCTTTTGCCATTTTATAATCCTCCTTAAAAATACATATTAATGATTTGTTTCACTATGAGCCAATAACAAAGAATAATAGAGAAAGCATTTGCATCCCAAAGCCTTCGCCAACACGCATTAAGGTTCCGGAAGCACAACCACCTGCAATAACCATTCCTATACCAAATAGAAAAGCCCCCGCCGCAGTTGCAAAGCTTATTGGAACTATGTAGCTTTGACCCGGTATTGGAAGCCCCCTAAGGAATGCTCCATACTTAATTGCTGTAAAACCAATGGTTGTAATTGCAAAAGCAATCAATACAGCACGAGTAACTGAAGTACTTCCGGTTAGGTATGGGTCTCTTAAGGATGCTGTAAAGCAGAAACGCGACTTTTGGAGTATAAATCCAAAGCAGCAGCCTAAGATCCAGAATAGAGCAAGCTTGGGGGTTATGGTAGATAGATAAATGCCAAAAGCGATAATGCCAACAAACATTGCGATACCAAAGGGTATTTGATTGACTTTAGGTTTCTTGTTGGTACTGGCTCTTGCTCGTGTTGAAGTACGAGTGCTTACATTTGTTTCAGACATTGATTCCCCTCCTAATTAGATATAAATTTAACAAAGACCCGTTAGTTTGATTATAACATAGAAAAAAATTCATAAGCATATGATGTGCTTATGCTATATAACAGGAAGTTATAATATAAACTTTGCCATAAGCTTTATTTATGACAAAGAAAGTGATACAATCAAAATAAATGTTTGATTTTTAACAAAGAATGTCTATAAATTAACAATGTTTAGTGAGGGGGAGAATCTATGCATATTGAGTATTTAAAGTATTTCTGTGATGTTGCAACCACTCGGAGCATATCTAAGGTTGCGAACAGCTCTCATATTTCACAACCTGCTTTGAGCCAGCAGATACAAAGATTAGAAGACAGCCTTGGGTACAAGCTCCTTGAGAGAAGCAACAAGGGGGTAGAAATGACAGAAGCCGGAATTATTGTGGCAAAATACGCTAAGAATCTGATTAAAGCATATGACAATATGATAGAGGACTTGGACGCTATAAACAAAAGAAATGGTACGATCAGAATCGAAGCTTGTCCTACCATGGCAACTTATGCACTTCCTTGCACAATCTATAAAATTAAAGAAAGCTTTCCTAATTACGATTATAACTTGAATTCAAATCTTTCAGAGGTAGTAGAAAACAATATACTGAATGATATTTGTGATGTAGGCTTTATACAAGGCAAGCCTGATGACAGCAGCCTAGTAAGCTCCAAAATTGGTACTGACCAAATGGTTCTGGTAGCAGCAGCGGATTTTAAAATAAATGATGAGTTAACGTTAAATGAACTGAAGTCATATCCTTTGATTATGATACATGACAGATTTAAATGCAGAAAACTGATTGATGATAGTTTTAAAGATCATGGTACAGATATCAAAGACTATAACGTTTTGTTTACACTTGATTCAACTGAATCCGTAAAATCAAGTGTCATCAGAGGCCATGGCGTATCATTTCTGCCATATATCGCAATTAAGAAGGAATTATATACAAAGCAGTTAAAGGTTGTTCCTGTGGCAGACATAGATATGAAATATGACATCTATATTACCTATAAGAGAAATACGGACATGAATAAAAATGTGAAGGATTTTATACATCTTTTGAAGGAAATCGGAGAAAGAAGCTTTTGCTAAAGCTTAACAATCGTTATTTCCCACACGCCGTTGATTACTTCATCTATAATGATTTTAAGCTTGGTTTTTTTGCAGTAATCTTCTATTGATTGAAGTACACAGCTGTGGTCTGTGATCACCATAAAGGGTTCACCCTTAGATGTATTTTTAAGTTGATCTTTAATTCTTAAGATTGGAACGGGGCAATATTCGCCAAGACAATCAATCTTTTTCATAAGCTACCTCATAACTTTCTATATACATTCATTATATCAAATTAGAAAGAAATATTGTTAAAATTATATCTTGTGAGGAGAAAAAAATGCAAGTTGCTTTCATAACAGGGGGTGCCGGCTTTATAGGCTCCAATTTTATCAGGTTTATTCTGAATAAGAATAAAGAATTATTCATAGTAAATATAGACAAGCTTACCTATGCAGGAAATTTAAAGAATTTAGAGTCCTTGAAGGATCATAAAAGCTATAGATTCTTCAAAGAAGATATTTGCAATAGCAGTGGGGTGCAAGAGCTATTTGAGAAGTACAAGCCTGACTATGTAGTAAACTTTGCCGCCGAGTCTCACGTGGATAGAAGTATTCAGGACAGTAAAGCCTTTGTTGAAACTAATATATTGGGTACACAGGTATTGCTGCAGGCTGCTCTTCAGCATGGGATAAAGAAGTTTGTACAAGTTTCAACGGATGAGGTCTATGGAGCCGGTGACAGCACAGCGGAATTTACAGAGAATTCACCTTTGATGCCTGGAAATCCCTATGCAGCCAGCAAGGCTGCTGCTGATATGCTGGTGCTGGCTTATTGCCATACCTATGGATTGCCAGGAGTTATTACCCGCTGCACCAACAACTTTGGACCTCATCAGCACAAAGAGAAGCTGATTCCTCTTGTAATAGACAAGTGCTTAAGAGGTGAGAAAATTCCGGTTTATGGAGACGGCTTGCAGATTCGAGACTGGATGTATGTTGAGGATCACTGCAGTGCTGTGCTTAAGGTGTTGGAAAAAGGTCAAACAGGAGAGATTTATAATATCAGTGCGGATAACAAGATGGAAAATATCACGCTTATTAAAGAAATAATGAAACAAGTAAGTGTGCTATTGCCCAATGATGATGAGCGGAAGCTTCATATAAATGATAGCCTTATAAACTATATAGAGGATCGGAAAGGTCATGACAGAGGCTATTATATCAATGCGGATAAGCTGGTTGAGCAGCTTGAATGGCAGCCGGCACATCGCTTTGAGGAAGCATTTAAGCATACAATAAAATGGTTTGTAGAAAATTGTGATTAATATACAGCCGGAGGAAAAGAAATGAAGGGTGTAATATTAGCAGGGGGAAAAGGCACCAGACTAAGTCCGCTGACTTATACCTGCAACAAGCATTTGCTTAAAGTCGGCAAAGAGCCAATGATATATAATCCCATAAGACAGCTGGTGTCTGCAGAGATTGAGGATATATTGATCACCAGCAGCGTTGAGCATATCAAACAGATGCAAGAGCTGGTGGGAGACGGAGAAAGCTTTGACTGTAGAATCACCTACAAAGCACAGCAGGGGGCTAAGGGTATTGCTCATGCACTTCTTCTTGCAGAGGACTTTGTTAAAGGCGATCACATGACAGTGATGCTGGGTGATAATATAACCACCCATAGTATTAAGCCCTATGTAGAAGAATTTAAGAAGCAGGGTGTTGGAGCCAAGGTGCTGCTCAAGGAGGTTGAAGACCCACAGCGCTATGGCGTCGCAGTGCTGAAGGAAGATGCTATCACAGTCATTGTTGAAAAATCCAATAAGCTTATCAGCAATATGGCAGTAACTGGCATTTATTTTTATGACAGCAAGGTATTTGATATTATCAGAGCTACAACACCTTCAAAAAAAGGAGAACTGGAAATAACGCCTGTAAACAACAGATATATACAGCTTGGTCAATTGACCTATAATATATTGGAGGGAAAGTGGACAGACGCAGGTACATTGTCCTCCTTGCAATATGCAGAAGAGCTGTTGCTTACCATAGACAATGAAATAATAAAAAGCAAGTGAAGTGAATAAGAATGATTCCATATCATAAGATTTACAAATCCGATGAGGAAGAAAATTATATATGTGATGCCCTGGCTCGAAGACAGATAAGCGGAGATGGATATTATACCAAGCTTGTGGAGGACTTTTTACAAAAGTGTTTTCATCTTAACAAGGTTCTTATGACTACTTCTGCTACTCACGCCTTGGAGTTAGCTATGCTGTTAATAGATTTAAAATCCGGAGACGAGGTTATTATGCCTTCCTTTACTTTTAGCTCTACTGCCAATGCAGTTTTACTTCGTGGAGCTAAGCCTGTTTTTGCAGAAATTGATAGACAGACACTAAATCTGGATCCGCAGTCTGTTCATAGCAGAATCACAAAAAAAACCAGAGCCATCATACCTGTGCATTACGCTGGTATTTCCTGTAATATGGATGCGCTTATGGACTTGGCGAAAAATCAAAAAATTTATGTAATAGAAGACGCAGCACAGGCCGTTAACGCCAAGTATAGGGGAAAATATCTGGGTGGAATAGGGCATATGGGCTGCTACAGCTTCCATGGCACAAAAAAT
>JAQSYD010000125.1 GCA_029256325.1 Clostridia bacterium | reverse complement strand
GCCAATCGCAATTTTGTTTATTTAACAGGGGTTGAACAACAAGATAGTATTCTTATGTCTATTGTGCAGAAAAATGAAATAAAAGAGATATTGTTTTTACTTCCACCTGACCTTCTTGCTGAACGATGGAATGGAAAAAGACTAACTGAAACTGAGGCATTTGATGCTTCTCAAATTGATACAATCAAATTCCTAGATCAATACAAAAATCTTCTAGACCGTACATTAGCCTCCAATGAAGTTCAGCGAGTCTATCTGGATTTTGATAAATTAACTAGTGATGAACCAGATAGTGATGCATATAAGCTGGCAGAATATATCAGAGCAAGATATCCCTTCATCACGCTGAAGAACCTTCAACCACAACTTAAAAGACAACGAACTATTAAAAAAACTTGCGAAATCGAAGCCATGAGAACCGCAGAAAAAATTACGAGAGCAGGCATCCTCGCTATGATGCAGTCTTCAAAACCTGGAATGTATGAATATCAATATAAAGCGGAATTTGATTATGTACTTGCACAGCACGGAGTACTTGCCCCTGGTTTTCCTCCCATTATCTCAGCTGGAAAGAACAATTTCTTTATACATTATTATTCTTATCGTGGACAAGCACAGGATGGAGATATGATCCTGAATGATGTAGGGGCCTGCTGGGATAATGAAATCAACGATGTCTCAAGAGGCTGGCCTTGCAATGGCAAATTTAATGAAAAGCAGAAGCTATTGTACCAATGTGCCTATGAAACCTCCGAGTACTTGTTTCGTACGCTAAAGCCCGGTATGCCAATGGCTGATGTGGATTTAATGGCTCGCAGATATAATTTTGAACAATTAAAAGCTATTGGTCTATGTAAAAATTATGAGGAGGTTGGCAAATATATATGGCACGGAGGAGCACACCATGTAGGTTATGATGTACATGATCTGGTTGATCTCAGTATGCCATTAACTCCCGGAATGGTCTTTTGTGTAGATGTAGGCATCTATTGTGAGGAATGGGGCATTGGTTTCCGACTGGAGGACAACTGCTTAATTACCGAAACAGGCTGCGAAAATCTATCTGCTATCACACCTAGAAGTATTGAAGATATCGAAGCAGTGATGGGTAAAAGATAATATATAATATGGTTAATTATTAAAAGCCTGTGATTGTTTCCAACCACAGGCTTTTCTTATTTAAACTTATTTATTTAGTTGAGGTGAGGGGAATCGAACCCCTGCGTGATCGTGCTTCAACCAAAGCGACCACCAGCGCAGACAGTGATTTTACATTCCCTCTACTGCACGCCCGAACTCAGACTTATGGTTTCAGTAGCTTCATAATGCGTTATCTATCTCAAAGCTTTGATAAGTGAGGGTTGTGAGGTAACTAAAGGTAAGACGGCTGCCATTAGGCAGCTTTCAGCATAACATATGATGCCAGGTACAACTTCTAGTCGGTCATCACTATCCTCTAATCAATTACCAACTAAACGTTGTGCCCGACACCAAAACCCAACTATTTATTATTATTCATGCTCAGTATTTTACCTAAACCCCCATCCGTACCATAAAGGATCCTCAGTGGCTGACTCTTCATACAAAATTGTTTCAAAGCTAGCTCCATCATAGGACATATTGAATTCAAATTTCCTAATGATTCCGTTCTCTTTTAAACTTCCTTTAAAGGTATCGCCAATAATTATTCCAGTAATCGGCGACTCATTAAATCCAAGTGACCCGGTTACATTTTGCCCATCCTGGTATAAAATCATAGTGCCTGAATCTGTATACCATATACCAGTCCATAATGATTTTGAAATAGATGGTGATATGATATTAAGGGATGGTAGATTTCGTCTCTTTCCCCTTAAGGCAGCTCCGGCTGTATTCGTTGAATTCGACCACTTGCCGCTTAAAACTTTTCCATCTGCAGATAACATAAATTCAAATGTGTCTGGTTCATCTCCATTTTTGTCAAGGGTTCCAATCAATTTATTGTTAGCTACTGTGGCATTAAGAATGAAATTTCCTTCATCATATGTTCCTGTGATTTTATTGCCCTCTACTCTTAATACAACAGAACCTAAGTAATCACATTCCCATACCCCTTCCCACTTGCTTAAATCCGCAGGGTTTATTATGGAATCGATTTTATCATTAACAGGATTTGTTACAGCATCCTGAAGAGGTTCTTTCGCTATATTCTCTAATTTAGCAAAAGGATCATAGGTAATAACCTTTTTTATACCATCATGAGTGATTTCTATAGCAAATACCAGGCATTCAAAAGGGGTACTAAATGTACTTGAGCTACTCTCTATTATATGGGGGATTAAAGTAAATGGCTTATTTGGGTCAATTATATAAGTTGTAATACCGTGAACCTTTGCTTTCTGCTGTCCAAATTCTCCGATTAAACCACCACTAAATGGAATATATGCCTTGAATTTCACATCTCCCTTATATGCAGATGAAGCAGACTCATATAAATTTTGAATGCTTCCGTTGATTTTATTACTTGAATGATCAATGTCGAAGAATATCTTCAGTGCATCAAGAGATGCCTGCTTAGTCTCAGGGTTTTCAGGGAAAATAGCTCCCTCAAAGGGAAGAGTAACCTTTATCTGATCTCCGTCAACCAAAGCAATCGGCTTTGTGAATTCTCCATTGACGACATTGGCTGTGCCCTGAGTTCTCTTTCCTGTTTTATCAATCTTATCTATGACCAATATACCTGAATACATGTCTTTATGCCCATCTGAAACAGTACCGGTTACAACATCGTTAAATGCATCAGCAACAAATGTAAATTTATTATAAGGTATTGTAGGTGTAATCTTAGGTGAGCTGCATATCAGATTTCTTTTTGCACCACTGCTATCTGTAACCGTAGTTGTTAGAGATGCACTAACCTTATCCAAGGGGGTTATCTCTTCAGTTAACTCAAAGTCGCCATTAAAATCTGTACTTACACTAATTGTCTCTGTCTGGCCATTTCTATCTGTTATGCTTATTATTAAATCATCGCCTTTATATGGAGATCCGAAATTTATGCCCCCTGCACCAATGGACTTCTTCACTGTGTCATCAAAGTATGATACATATCCTCGAATTTTATTATTATACGCATCTGCGCTTAGAGAGACATTGCCATATATAGGCTCCAGAGTACTTGCCCCTCCTTCTACACTCTTGCCAAAGGTCCAAGTATTATCATATAGATTCCACTCCTTATAGAAGAAGGAATACTTGTAGCCTAAAAGATATCCTAGAAACTCAGCATATGCATCTAGCTTCAAGTGACCCTCACCGCTGATTTCTCCTGATACATCCAAGGTATTTGTATTCACCCCCCCCTCCGTCTGTATATGGAATTCAGCATTAGCCTTCAAGGCAAGCCACAGTTGAAATACTGCTATCTCATAGTCGCATATTACTAATCCTACCTGAGGCATCAAGGCAATCTTAGCTGCTACTTCTCCATCTGCTGAAAATCCTACCTTTATCTCATCAATTATAGGCTCAGCAAAGGGACCTACATATACAGGCACAAAAGCAATTGCTTCTGCCTTTAATCCTACCTGCATTTTGCCTACAGAAATTACCTTTGCCTTTACCTCTACTTGACCCTTGGCATCTACAATCAAAAATACTCCGATGAATGCACGTCCATAAGGTATATCAATGTCATATCCGAAAATACATGTCTCGATTACCTTGTTAAACTTTAATTCACCCTTCAGCTTTATCTCGGAAACCATATCGGATTCGAAACCAACCTTTATTTCCTGTGTAAGCAAGCCTATATCTACATCAGCGAAGGCTCTTGGCTTGTATATCTTTAAAGTGCCTTCCTCTACCTTTACCTTAATTTTCACTTCGCTCTCTTCGCTTACACCTTTCGCGTCATTGCTGAGATTGGACTCTTCCCCGCTCTCATCTCCTGCTTTTTCCTCGTAATATCCTTCCTTATCCTTGATATTTTCTTGGTTCTCTTTGTATGTCTCGCTGCCTGCCTCTTTATCCTTATCCTTGTCTTTTTCAGGTTCAGGGTATTCATACAAGGTTACATTTTTTTATATTAATATAGCTTGCTCCATCTTCATCTGCAGCTGTAGGTGCAACATAAGAAACATTTGCCTTATTAACCTGTATCTTTTGCTCCGGTATTTTATAGTTTTCAAACACATCATTAAAAGCTGTTTTTGATATAGGTACCACTTTTTTACCCGAGGCCTTGTCAAAGACAGGGCTGCCTATTACCTTAAGCGCAGTTTTCTTGGTGTTATCGAGATATATCTCACCAGCTTTAGGTTGAAAGGCTGCAACATCATTATTCAAAATCATATAACTGGAGCCGATTGGGTATTTTAAATCCTTGATGGTTAGCTGAGAAGTATCAATATCAACAGTAGGCTGTGTTGTTCCATCTGGAGGAGTAACTGATCCTACTCCTGGCAGATTTATTGTGCCTGGAAGAGTAGTGCCAATATTTTGATTATAAGTATTGAGACTTTGTATGTTGGAGTTCTTACCTAATAGATCTGGAAGCTCCATCAATCTAGTACTGTAACTCAATGTACCAGGCATTGTTTTTACACCGGATTTGACCTTATAGGTAACATTTGAAAATTTTCCCGGAACTAGAGTACTGTCAGGGGTGTTTGGCAGCGCATATGTGTTTAAAAAGGGAACAGTACTAAAAAATATCAGAATCAATGTTAGTACTAAGCTTAAAGCTTTCTTATACCTCAATATTACAACGCCTCCCTATTATAAAATTATTGCTTGGTTTTTCAAACTTATTGCCGTTTTCGATAAAAAAACACAGGATATATGTAGTCGGAATTGCTTTTGTAAATTCTGTAATTACATTAAGCTTTGCTGGAGTTGTTTCGGTATGCACCTGTTTTGCATTTGGAAAGGTTAATGCCAATAAAAAATAATCCTAAGAAAGAATCAGTATTCTTTTACCCTTGACCATCTAAAATACTGTCATATATACCCATTATGTCATAAAAACTTAAAGAACCATTTTGTTATATTGCTTGAATTAATAAACAAATCAGCAAAAACTGAAAACACTATTGATGCTTTTTGATTCCCATATACCCTAAAAATGGTTAAAAATATATTAGGTACGAGAACAAAAAAAGGGAATGAATAATCATTCCCTTTTTATCAGTGCTAGCTTTTTATAGTTTTTTTCTGTAAGATGAAGCACTTTCTCCTATCTTTTTTTTAAATACAGTGCAGAAATGGCTAAGGTTTATAAAGCCGCATATTTCTGCTATCTCCTTTATTGAGTGCTCCTCTCTTTTCATCATATCTTCAGCTTTATTTATTCTTATATCTATTAGATATTCATGAGGTGTTTTTCCTGTTTCCTGCTTAAATACTCGGATAAAGTGATAAAGGCTCTGGTTTGCTACTTGACATAGATCGTCAAGATTTATAGCCGCATTATAATTTTCCTCCATATACTCTATAACCCTATCAATATGCTGTATACCATCATAATTTTTTTCATGCACTTTATTAGAAAAATTACTTTTTAACTCTCTTAGTAGACCAATTGTAATTTGCGTACTGAGGCTCTCAAGTAGCAGTAAATTTCCGGCATGAGGGTTCTTAAACTCCTTGGCAAATAACTCAAAAGAGTATCTCAGCATATTACTTATTTTATAATTGGTATTAGAAAAACTCACATATGAATTACCGTAAATTTCATATGAAATCTCCTGTAGAAATTTTTTATTGATAAATAAAACAGTGTATTCTGTTGTAGGTAGATTTCCAGCGGAATTTTTAATCATTATTGACTCTTCCGGATTTATTACCAACACTCTGTTGGCCTTAACACTATACTCTTTTCTTCCTAGCTTTAATGGCGGGGGTGCTACAGATGGAATAGAAAAATGGTAGTCACTAAAACTATTCTCTGCATTAGCAACAAACAAATTGGGCCTAACAATAATTATATTTTTATTGTAAAACACATTTGTCTGGAAAGGCATTTCTACAGAGAGTTCTCTTGATACTCTGCTAATTAAGTCTCCCATTTAACTCCCCCCACAAAAAACTACTTGAATATTCTGGCAATACTCTATTCAATCATATTATATTATATAACCTTATACTTTTCTATGCGAAGTTTATAGGATGAGTCTTTTTTATTGTTTGCTTTCATCAATTAGAATATAGTACTCAATTAATTGCAATTGATCGTCCTGCACTTCCCCACTTATATTTATACTATATTTATCAATATCACCTTGCAAATCAAAATTTCTACTACTAACAGTCTTGTACTTATTTGTAATACTCCCCCATTTCGAATCATAGTAATCCACAATTTCTTCCATTTTCTTTGTGGATAGGACTCTCAAGTAGTAAGAATATGTGCTATCACTTTCAGTTACACTTGCTTCAGTTAACTTATCTCCGCTTATAATAGGAAGTTTATCCATTGGATAACTACTCGGAATATCAACTGTTTCAGCATTTCCAAAATTGTTGTTTCCAGTTGTAGTTGAACTACTGCTTGTTTCTTGATCAGCAGCTGAAACATTTAGAAAAACGCTTACTTTCTCGTCCTCATACTTGCTTACCACCACACTAATATCTACACCAGATTTTTTAACAAACATCAGATATCCGTTTTCTGATGCAGTTTCTGAACACTCCACCCCATCTTTTATAACTTCTTGATAAAAGGCTATAGCATCCTCAAAACTTCTTTCAGTAGTATAGGTAATCCCTATTGCCTTAGATTCTTTATTATCGATTACATTTATAATATTTGCATCTCCTAGCAGAGGAACAACGTCTTTGGGGAATCCTTCTGGTAAACTTAAATTCACTCCGCTATTTCCCAAATTTACCTTTATGTCTCCCCCACTATTTTTCTCTGCATTATTAGACGAGGACTGTACAGAATTACTGCTTGCTTCTTCATTTTTGCTACCATCTTTATTTCCGCATCCCACAAACATAGAAGTCATCATCAAGAAGACAATAAAAATACATAGAATTCTTTTCATGCTGTTTACCCCCAATATTATTTCTTTTTTCTAAATTACGTATAATTGTCCATTATCTATTAATCTATAATCATTATAAAATCTTTTTTTCTGAAGAACTTATAATAATTGCTATAATAATTCAATAAAATTGCTTTTTTAGTTTGATATCTATTTTATATAATGATTATGATGAGATTGAATGAACTTGAACTCATAATAGGCTTCATATTTATCAAAATTGAAGTTCTTTTTTGATAAAGGCGAGGGGAATCGAACCCCTGCGTGATTGTGCTTCAACCGATGCTCGACTAGCGCAGACGGTGATTTTATATTCCCTCTACTGCACGTCCGACCACAGGCTTACAGCTTCAGTAGCTTCATAATGCGTTATCTGTCTCAAAGCTTTGATAAGTGAGGGTTGTGAGGTAACTAAAGGTAAGACGGCTGCCATTAGGCAGCTAACGTGTAATTAACCTTAGGGTTTAATTTTAATCTTTCAGCCTTTTTTGGTACCTTTAGGCCCACTACTTGATCACATTGTGGACAAGAATTGCCTACTCTGTTGTTCCTATCTCCAATCAGCCACCAAGTGTGCAACACAGTCAGCATCCTGAGTTCTTTGAAGATTATCTTCCACTAAATGCAAGTAACCCTTTTTATGAGTGGTGAATATACTAATATATGGTGCTCCGACATATAATCTAGAATGTAATTGAGAGGGAATTGCAATGATTAAGCTTGCTTTGATAGGCTGTGGAAAATGGGGAAAGAATTACCTGCGAACCGTAACTGCCATAGAGGGCTGCGAATTGAAGTGGGCCTGCGATCTTGACTATCAAAAGTTAAATCAGTCCGCTCCTGTTTACCCTCAGACGAGGTTCACTGATAACAAAGCAGATATAATGAATGACAGTGAGGTACAAGGGGTCATTATAGCCACAACACCGGTCAGCCACTACATGCTGGCGAAGGAAGCAATAAGCAAAGGCAAAGCTGTTCTCGTAGAAAAGCCTGTGACAATTAACAGAGAAGACAGCAATGATCTGATTGAATTGGCTGCTGCTCAAAATAACATATTGATGGCCGGCTACACATTGATTTACCATCCTGCTGTCAAAAGGATAAGGGAACTCCTGGAAGAAAAAGATCTTATTGATGAGCTATATTACTTGGACATGTCCAGAACCAGTTCGGCCACTCAGGCTCCCAAAATAGATGTTCTTCATGATTTGGCAGTTCATGATATCTATCTTTCCCGCCATTTGATGGGAGTCGACCCTATCTGGGTAATTGCCCATGGGGAAAGTTATAATCAAGGTTTTGCAGTAAGTGCAAAACCCTACAGTGAATTTTTTTATAACAATGTTATTCATATACTAATGGGTTTCCCTGATGGTAAAATAGTTTCTATATTTGCAAGCTTCATTCATACCGAAAAAACTAGGAAAATTGCACTGGTCGCATCGAGAACAAAATTAGTATTTGATGATATACAACCCACTGATAAAAAAATCCAACTCTTCGTTACCGGAGAACAGGACCATTTCTTGGCAGTTGAAGACAATTTAGAACCTCTGACACTGGAATGTCTTCATTTTATCGAATGCATTAAAGAAAACAAGCAACCCCTTAGCGGCAGGGATAATATAGATTTTGTAGCAAAAATAACTGATTGCATTTTTGAATCTCTCGCAAAAGGCGGCGAAAAAATCATCATCCGCTGATGGAAAGTGTGGTGAAAATATGTTGGTCGTAAAGAGCTATTCAAAAGAGTTTGAGAATGAATGGGAGGAATTTGTGGGTTCCTCAGTAAACGGCACTTTTATGCAGGAGAGAAAATTCCTGGGTTATCATCCTTCAGATAAGTTTTCAGATCACTCCCTGATATTTATGGAGAATAACAGAATCATTGCCGTTCTTCCTGCTGCCGTAGTACAACAAGAGGATAAATGCATCCTACATTCTCACCCCGGTGCTTCCCATGGAGGGCTGATTATCAAGTCCAGTCTTGGTACCCCAAAATGCTTGGAGTTAGTAAATGCCCTTGTTGAATATTGTGCCATGACCGGTTTTGACTATATACGGCTAAAACCTGTTCCGAGGGTTTATCATAGTGAGCTTTCGGACCAGCTTGACTTTGCATTAAGGTTCTCGGGGTTTAAAATTGAGTATACAGAGCTGGCTACAGCCCTTGAGCTTAAGGAAGGCGAGGAACACTTTTTGAAGCAGGTAATGAGTTCCACAGCTTTTCGAAACTATCAAAAGGCACTGAAAAGTGGACTTTCGATTATTGATGATGCGGATATCAATGATTATTGGGGTGTATTAGAGAATAAGCTTAAACTTAGACATAATGCTAAGCCTACACATACACTTGAAGAAATCAAATACTTGAAAGCACTTTATCCTGATAGGATCAAGCTCTTTGCTGCTTATAAAGGGGAAATCCTTACTGCGGGCGTTCTAGTATTTTTATTGAACGAAAGAGTAATAAACTGTTTTTATATCGCCCACGACGACCGATATCAGAATTTGCGGCCCCTAAACCTCATTTTTGGTTATATGATGGAGTGGGGACAAAAAAACAGTTTTTCTTATTTGGATTGGGGCATTTCCACTGAGGAAAAAGGAAGCAGCGTCAATACCGGGTTATTCCGCTTCAAAGAAAGTTATGGAGGACATGGGGTATTGCGAGAATGCTATTTGTATGATGTAAACAGTAAATAGTTTAGTGAGGTAGGGCAATGAAATTAGCAGGTCATCAACCGAATTATATTCCCTGGCCAGGATACTTTGTAAAGATGGCACAGTGTGATATTTTTTTCATTTTAGATACTGCTCAGTTTCAAACAGGCAGTTCATTGGATAATAGGAATCTTATCAAAACTTCCCAAGGGACTCTGATGCTCACTGTGCCGGTCAAGCGCAAAGGCATGGGCTTGCAGCGATTTGATGAAGTTATCGTTATACCGGGTTGGAAAAGGAATCATCTTATGGCACTTCAAGTAAACTACGCAAAAGCACCTTATTTTGAAGAATTTTTCCCGATGATGGAGCAGGTGTTGCAGGATACCGGGTATCTTATAGATACCAACATAGCTTTTATCAAGCTTGTTCATGACCTGCTGGGACTTAAAACAAAGCTTGTTTTTGTATCAGATTTACCCCAATTTGCCCATCTCAGAAAAAACCAACTGATAACTGCTATCTGCCGCCACTTTTCTGCTGACTGTTACCTGTCCGGTATTGGAGCGAGGGCTTATAATCAGCCTGAGTTTTTTGAAAGTCAAGGCATTAAGTTGGAATATCTGGACTATCAGCCTGTAACATATCCGCAGCTTTGGGGCAGCTTTATCCCCAATCTGTCTATCGTTGATATGTTATTTAACTGCGGGGCTGAGGGCACACGCAAGCTTTTGTTGAGTGAGGTGCAAGTATGATTAGGGTACTGTTTTTTTCCCATGATTCGAAATATGTTCTTGGGCTGCCACAGGGCTTTAGGGAACTGAACTGCTCTGTTTTTGTCCTGAGGGATTTAAGTAGAAGTTCTATAAAAGAGGCAGTTGACCACTTTAAGCCTGACCTTATGATAACAACGGGATGGGCTTACCGCCGACATAAACGTGAGCATATAGACGAGCTGGTCAAGAGAGCCGCTAAATATCAGGTGAAACATGCCTATTGGGCGACTGAAGATCCAAGATGGATTGAGGAGTGTTCTTTCAAGTGTATTGAAATATATAAACCCGACGCGGTTTTGAGCATACATTCTGATAGTGTGAGTAAATACCATGCACTGGGGCTTAGTGCCGGACACCTGGATTTTGGCTGCAATCGGTCGTTCAACAAGTCTGAGCCTCCCAGCCACAAATATGATTACGATGTGGCTTTAGTCGGAAACGGCGGCAAAGCCTGGAAGTCATACCGCAAGGATAGTGTACAGATACTGCTTAAGCCTTTGGTCGAAAAAGGCTATGATGTTGCACTCTGGGGTAGCAGATGGAATCACTTCAACGAAGAGCTGATGGGCTTTAAAATCCCGAAGCACATGATAAAAGGGGAGCTGCCCTATGAGGAAACAAATAAGGTTTATAATTCAGCCAAAATAATAATAGGTTTGCAAAATGACCAGACAATGCTGACTTCCCGGACTTTTGAAGTGCTGGGTTCAGGCGGGTTTTTGCTGACAGTACCTACGCAGTCGGTCAATAATTTGTTTATTAATAATGTTCACCTGGCATGTTCATCTTCCCCAGAAGATACAGTCAGGCTTGTTGATTATTTTTTGGAACATGAAACGGAGCGTCAGACAATAGCGCGAAACGGGCAGCGAGAGGTCTACTCAAAGCATACGTATAAGGAGCGTGCCGATCAGATTCTAAAATTCATGCAGCTCTATTGAAAGGAATTGAAATGTGTAATCAGACAACCATCACCCACAAGGTTTCCGTAATGGGCACTTGAAAAAGCAAATGTTGAATACAGATGGACTTCTCTTGCTGATGGGGATGTTCGCATTGAACACACGGAGCATGCTTTGGCAGCCATATCAGGATTAGGTTTGGACAACGTATTGATTGAGCTGGAACAGGCCAGCCTGCCTGTAACAACTGATTACAGCAGTAAAGAGTTCACACGGGCGCTCAGGTCAGCTGGGATAGTGGAACAAGCCTCCAAGAAGGAAACGCTAAAAATATATAAGCCTATTATTGTATATAAACGCGAGAGTTTAGAGGAAATGGAATATGAAAAGCTGCTAATAGCTCTTCCTTACGACGGGTTTAAACTAACTTATGTGCTTGACTATCCCAAGCTGCCGCAATTAACTCAAGTCGCTGAAATGGATATAACTCCTGAAGCCTTTGCCAAAGAGTTGGCGGATGCCCGTTCTTATGTCATTGAGTCGGAGCTTGATGAGGTTGTAAACCTAACCGGGAAAGTCAGCTCAAATGTATTGGTGGTCAAATCCGGGGTTGAGAACATGTCGTGGAAATGGCCCAATGAACCTGCCCGGCATAAAGTGCTAGACCTTCTCGGAGATCTTGGCTTGCTCGGAAAAAATGTACAAGGACATGTTATAGGCTTCAGATCCGGTCACCGGTTAAATCTAGAGCTGTGCAAAAAAATTTATGAGGAGTGTAATCATGATTGCTTTAGCTAAACCCATGCTTGGTATGGAGGAAAAAATACTGGTCAATGAAGTTCTTTCCAGTGGAAAGTTAGCTCAGGGAGAATATGTGGAAAGGTTTGAACGGGACTTTGCCGCATTCCAGGGCAGTAAGCATTGTGTCGCCACCTCTTCAGGAACCTCGGCCCTTCATGCGGCACTACTGTCTTTGGGTATTAAACCAGGGGACAAAGTGATAACCACACCTTTTTCATTTATAGCAACTGCAAATGCCATCCTTTATGTGCAAGCTGTTCCTGTCTTTTGTGACATTGATCTGCAAGATTACAACATTTCGCCTCAAGTGCTGCTGGATACCATCAAAAACCATCCTGATGCAAAAGCAATCATAATAGTTCATCTTTACGGGTATCCCGCACGTATGGCTGAGCTAATGGCAATAGCCGACAAATACAATCTGGCAGTAATAGAGGATTGCGCACAAGCTCATGGGGCGTCAATCAATGGCAAGAAAGTCGGAACCTTTGGGCACGTTGGAGTTTTTAGCTTTTATCCTACCAAAAACATGACCTGCGGAGAAGGCGGCATGCTTGTGACCTGGGACAATGAGCTGGCAGATAAGTCCAGAAGGTCGATAAACCATGGCCAGACAGCCAAATACCGGCATGATGTGCTTGGATACAATTACAGGATGACCAATATACATGCAGCAATAGGCATAGAGCAGCTGCGAAAGCTGACCGGCTTCAATGAAAGGCGCAAAACTATTGCAGCTCGGTATTCCAGGGAGATAACCAATCCTGCTTTTATTAAGCCCGTATCCTTACCGGGTTTTGAGCATGTATATCACCAATATACCCTTAGGGTCAATAACCGGAGCAGTTTCATAGAGTTCCTGGAAACACAGGGTATTGGGTATGGCATCCATTATCCCACAGCTATCCCAGACCAGCCCCTGTATCAGCAGGGAGAAATCCTCGGGTCTTTCACAAATGCCCGCATAGCTGCAGATAGGGTCGTTTCAATCCCCGTTCACCCGGGATTAACAGATCAGGAGGTTGATTACATTGTCAGCACCCTACAACGATATGAATGAAATCAATAGTCCCCTGAGTGTATTGGTTACAGGTTCAGGTTCGGTATACGGGATGGGTATTATCAGGGCACTTAAATCATCGGTGCTGCCTCTTGAAATAGCAGCAATTGACTCTAATCCATATTCCCTAGGTTTATTTTTTGCCGACAAATGCTTTTTAGCTCCTCGGGCAGTAGATGAAGACAGCTATTATATGTTTATCGAAAACCTTTGTAAAGTACATCAGATTAAAGCGATATTTATCGGCTCTACAGCGGAGCTTCCGTTTTATGCAATAAATAGAGAATCCCTTGAAAAGTCTACAGGAGCAAAGGTGTTTGTAAATTCCCCTGCAGTGATAGAGCTTTGCACCGATAAGTGGCTGACCATGTGCCATTTGTCAGACTCCGGTTTTCAGATTCCTGCAAGTTTCAGATATCCTGAAGACGCGGCTATGCTCTCCTCATTTATTGAAAGTGCGGGTTTTCCCTTGATAGTCAAGCCGCGTATGGGAAAGGGCTCAGAAGGGGTCGTTCAGATTAAGGATATGGAGCAGCTGCTTGAACATGTAAAGGGTAAGAAAAACTTGATTATCCAGGAATACCTCACAGATGAGGAGCAAGAGTTTACCGTGGGAATTTGTATGAATCAAAAGGGAAAGGTTATTTCCAAAATCGCTTTAAGACGGTATTTGCAGGAAGGAGTCTCTATTGCTGCAGTTTCTGATGATTATCACGACATTGCAGATTATTGTGCGGTGGTTGCAAGTACACTGGGAGCCTATGGGGCTATAAATATTCAATTACGCCTCAAAGATGGAAAGCCGGTAATTTTCGAAATAAACCCCAGATTCAGCAGTTCCACAGGTATGCGGTTGTTATTTGGAATAAATGAGCCCGAAAGCTTAATACGTTCAGAAGTGCTTTGCCAGGAGGTAATACCCTGCTCCGCAGCAGCTGGCCTTGTATTGAGGCAATATAGCGATTATTACTTTCCTCTAGATAAGCTTAACTCGCTTTCTACAGCCACGCTTCAGCATATATAACGAGGCAAAAGATGTCCCCCACTTCTATAAGTGGCGGGTTTCGATTTAAGCAACAGGAGGAGGGTATATATTGCGGCTGAGTTATCCACTTATTTAATTAAACAACTTGGCATATGCAAGTTATCTCTAACAGCTAACGGTAATCTAATACAATATTATCATTAAGAAATGCACACCCCGGTGCAATTTTGTTTTTTAGTAGATATCATATGGCATAAAAATACCAAAGATCGCTGATTTCAACGACCTTTGGCTATGTATCAAAATTTGTGTTCTTATTTGGTGGAGGCGAGGGGAATCGAACCCCTGCGTGATCGTGCTTC
>JAQSYD010000124.1 GCA_029256325.1 Clostridia bacterium | reverse complement strand
TAAAAGGAATTTTGAAGCTTGCCATGATCAGTTTGATTGTATCCTTTGTTATTATTGAGAGCATCATCCTTTTTTCTGTAAAGTCCGAAGCTAACGCAGAGGTTGATTATTTAATGATACTTGGTGCCGGCTTGAGGGGAGAAGAAATCTCTTTAGCATTGCAAGAAAGAATGGAAAAAGGTGTTGTGTATTTAATCAATAATCCAGATGCAGTGGTTATCGTATCCGGGGGACAAGGAACAGCGGAAAAAATAACTGAAGCAGAAGCCATGAAAAGGTATCTTTTGGATCATGGTATAAAGGAAGATAGAATCATAAAAGAAGAAACCTCAACAAGCACCATGGAAAACTTCAAAAACACCAAAGAAATATTGCTGCAGAATCATATAGAGAACCCAAGAGTTCTTATTGTGACCAATGACTTCCACTTATTCAGGTCGAAGCTGCTTGCAAAAAGGAATGGATATATTGCCTATGGATTACCCAGCAGGACACCAATTACGATTTTGCCCAATTGTTATATCAGAGAATATTTTGCTGTAGTGAAATCACTCATATTTGATAGATAATTTAGGAGGTGCAGGCTGTGAATAAACAAATAAGAGCAGATTTAATGCTGCTGATGATAACCGTTTTCTGGGGGGCATCCTATATGCTTACCAAGATAGGACTTGGTGTTTTAGAGCCATTTAATTTAACAGCACTGCGCTTCGTCATAGCATTCTGTGTTTCAGCAATCGTTTTCTACAGACATATTTTTAAGACGGATATGAAAACAGTTAAATATGCATTGATCTTAGCTTTGATATTATTTGGCGTGTTCATTTCAATGACATTCGGACTAGAATATACAACTGCTTCCAACGCAGGTTTTTTAGTAAGTCTGTCAGTTGTTTTTATACCTATTATTTCTGTTATGTTTCTAAAGCATAAAATTGAAAGAAAATTGATTGCCGGTGTTTGCTTGGCAATCATTGGTATTGCGTTGTTAACGCTAAATGATCAGCTGCGAGTGGGGGTTGGTGACTTGCTTTGCATTTTATGTGCCTTGCTTTTTGCGGTACATATCATCGTAACCGGCGTTTATACGCAAAAGGTTGACTCAATCGCGCTTAGCGTAATTCAGCTTGGCTTTGTTGGACTATTTAGTGTTATTTTTTCCGTGTTTACTGAAACTGTAAAGCTGCCGGAATCCGGTTTATCTTGGTTTGCAGTATTGGCTTTAAGTATACTCTGTACTGCAGTTGGCTATATTGTACAAACTACAGCCCAGCAATATACAAGTGCAACGCACACAGGACTGATATTATCCCTTGAGCCTGTATTTTCAGCTGTGTTTGCATTTGCATTTCTAAATGAAGTTTTAACACCCAAGGGGTATATAGGCGCTGCACTATTATTGACAAGTGTTATTATTGCAGAGTTTGATTTTAAAAGAAATAGTAAAAGCTCCGAAACTGATTTGGAGTCCAACTAACGTGCATTAAGAATTAAATTTTAATTTATAGGGGGAAATCAAATGTTACTGCACCAGTTTGGCCTTTATACAGCAATGGCATTGTTATTTTTTGTTCCTATAATTTTTAAAAAGAATATTGGTGCTTTGCAAATTGTATTTGCAGTTATTTGGATGATACTATTGCACATACCTCGTGATACTAACAGCAATTTTACGACTCAAATTCAAATTATAATGCCACTTTGGTTTTTAGGATCACTGTATGCTGTGAGTATAAATAAAAAGAAAACGGATTGAGTGCTGTAAATTCAAGCCTTATTTCATAGCATGGAGAAAGCATAAGGAGGTAACCTATGAAAATTGAACATATCGCAATATGGTCTAAGGACATTGAAAGGTTGAAAAGCTTTTATGTACAATACTTAAACGGAAAAGCCGGAAATAAATATCATAACATTAAAAAGGAGTTTCAATCCTATTTTATTACTTTTGAATCGGGAGCCCGGCTTGAGCTTATGCAAATGTCTTCGATTCCGGATAATTTAAACAATACAGAAGAACAATTTATAGGAATTATACATATTGCTTTTTCTGTTGGCAGCAAGGAAAATGTTGACGACCTGACAGAAATGATTAGAAATGCCGGTTATTCAATAGCGAGTGAACCCCGTTTTACTGGGGATGGCTACTATGAGAGCTGTGTTTTGGACCCAGATGGAAATCGAATAGAAATAACTTTATAGCTGAGAAAAATGAAAATTGCTATGTACATAAAAGACAAATAAGCATATAATATATTTATTGTTAAATTACAGTATAAATTTACATAATTATTTAAAAATATTAACAAAATTGTGTAATTCTAAGCTGTTATTTATTGTAAATTTACATTCCATATGATATAATCATTAAAAGATTATGTTAAGGAGTAGATAACGTATGCGCTTATCTGAACTTATGTGGGCAATTTTTAAGAAGACCGGTTCTATCGAAGCATACTTACTCTATAAAAAATACAAGCTAAATTAATATGAAAGTCTGAGATGGAGAGAGTAGAGTACTGCGTCTTAAAGAGAGGATTTGCCATAGGCTGAAAGCAAGTCCAGCAACGTATTATTTGAAGTTCACTCCGGAGATGCAAGGCTGAACTAACAGTAGGCTTTGACGGTCAAACCGTTATATTTTCAAGTGGTCTGTATAAGTACGGGCAATTTGGGTGGTACCGCGAACAATCTTCGTCCCATTTTTTGGGAGTGAAGATTTATTTTTTTGCAAACATTAACATCATATAAATCGTAATAGAGATTTGATATTATATATGTTGTGAAAAATATTTATCATATACTAAATCAGTAGAAGCACCTGCTTTAGTACAATCAGAGCTGTATTTTTCATAACATATGAATGAAGGAAAATGTTTTGCACATTCTGATTAAATGTAAGAGGTCTAGTGCAAAACATATAGTAAAGAGAAAGTATTTGCGATTTATAAATAGCAGAAAACATTTCGTGCGATTTGATTAGCGTATGGTTTAGCACGAAATATAAAGAAAGGAGCTTTAAAAATGAGAGAAAAACTGGAATCAATCAAGCTGGAGTCAACGAGAGAATTAGAAAATATCAATAGCCTTCAACAGCTTGAAGAACTAAGAATTAAATACTTGGGTAAAAAAGGTGAACTTACACAAGTATTAAGAGGTATGGGGGTCTTAACAGCAGAAGAGAGACCGATTATTGGTCAGCTGGCAAATGAGATTAGGGACTACATAAACGAAAAGATCGAGCATACAGAGTACTGCTTGAAAAGACGTGAATTGGAAAACAGGTTAAGGAATGAGTTCATCGACGTTACTATGCCTTCAAAGAAAAGGGAGCTTGGCAACAGACACCCGCTTACAAAGGTATTAGATGAAGTGAAGGATATATTCATTGGTATGGGCTTTAGCATTGCAGAGGGACCGGAGATAGAGAAGGTCTATTATAACTTCGATGCCTTGAACCATACAAAATTCCACCCTGCAAGAGACATGCAGGATACCTTCTATGTAACGGAGGATATACTTTTAAGAACTCAGACTTCACCGGTACAAGTTAGAACCATGGAGAAATCTGATCCGCCAATAAGAATCATTGCACCTGGAAGAGTATATAGGGCGGATGAAATTGATGCAACGCATTCACCAATGTTCCATCAAATTGAGGGACTTGTTATTGATAAGGGCATTACTATGGCAAACCTGAAGGGGACCTTGGATGTATTTGCGAAAAAGCTCTACGGAGATAATATAAAAACAAAATTCAGACCTCATCATTTCCCATTTACAGAGCCAAGTGCTGAAATGGATTGCAGCTGTGTTGCATGCGGTGGCGCAGGCTGCAGAATATGTAAGGGAACAGGCTGGATAGAAGTTTTAGGTGCAGGTATGGTACATCCAAATGTACTAAGAAACTGTGGCATCGATCCTGATGTATATTCTGGCTTTGCATTTGGTATGGGATTAGATAGAATCGCAATGCTAAAGTATGATATAGATGATTTGAGATTGATGTTCGAAAATGATAAAAGATTCCTGGCTCAATTTTAATTGACCCCAGTGTAAAAGAAAGGAGTTTTAATATGTTAGTACCAATAAAATGGCTAAAAGATTATGTGGATATAAATATAGATATCAATAGCTTTGCTGATGCAATGACAATGTCCGGCTCTAAGGTAGAAGCAGTAGAAGAAATGGGCAGGGAGATTGAAAAAGTTGTAGTAGGTAAAATTTTAAAAGTAGAAAGACACCCTGACGCGGACAAACTTGTTGTTACACAAATTGATGTAGGCAGCGAAACTATTCAAATTGTTACAGGTGCAACAAATATAAAAGAGGGTGACTATATACCGGTAGCTCAAAATGGTTCCTCTTTACCTGGCGGTGTAAAGATCAAAAAAGGTAAGCTAAGAGGTATTGAATCCAATGGTATGCTTTGCTCGGCACAGGAACTGGGAATACCCTTGGAGAACCTTCCTGAGGAGCTTTTAGACGGAATATTTATTCTAGAAAAAGAATACCCATTGGGCAAGGATATTAAGGAAGTACTGGGACTAAACGATGCAGTTATTGAGTTTGAAATAACCAATAATAGACCGGACTGTCTAAGCATGATTGGTATAGCAAGAGAAGCAGCAGCTACTTTAGGGGAAAAGCTGAAGTATCCTGAAATCATAGTAGCAGAAAACAATGAAAGCTTATCAGATTACGTAAATATAGAAGTGAAAAATGAAGAGCTCTGTCCCAGATATACTGCTAGAGTAGTTAAGAATGTAAAGATTCAGCCATCACCGGGTTGGATGCAGGATAGACTATTAAAGTCTGGTGTAAGACCTATCAATAATATTGTTGATATAACGAACTATGTCATGCTGGAAATGGGACAGCCAATGCACGCTTTTGATTTAGAAAAGCTTGCAGGCAGAAAGATTATCGTTAGAAATGCGCAAGAGGGTGAAAAAATCACGACCCTTGATGAAGTGGAAAGAACCTTAAATGAATCCATACTTGTTATAGCTGACCAAGATAGAGCAATTGGTATTGCCGGTATTATGGGCAGCAGCAACAGCGAAATAGATGAAAACACAAAGACACTTGTTTTTGAAGGTGCAAACTTTCAACCGGTCAATATAAGACTATCTTCAAAAAAGCTAGGTTTAAGAACAGAAGCTTCAGGAAGATATGAAAAGGGTATAGATACAGAGTTAGCAGAGACAGCTTTGGAAAGAGCCTGTAATTTGGTTCAACTGCTTGGTGCAGGTGAGGTAGTTGGCGGCAAGAAGGACATATACAGAATACCAAAGCAGAACAGACACATAAAATTAGATACGGATAAAGCTAGAAAATTTATTGGTGCAGATATCAGCACAGAAAAGATGAAGGAATATCTTGAAGCGCTAGAATTCAGTGTAGACAGCAATTTTAATGTAACCGTTCCGACCTTTAGAGATGATGTTGAGGGTGAAGCAGATGTTATAGAGGAAATTACCAGAATATATGGTTATGAGAATATACCCTCAAAGCTGATGGATACAACCTTCACACAAGGTGGTAAAACCTATAAGCAGAAGCTGATTGATAAAGCAAAAAATATTTTAACTGCACAAGGCTTATATGAAGTTTTCACATACTCTTTTGTAAGTCCTGGTGTATTTAATAAAATTAACCTAAAAGCAGAAAATCCAATGAGAAACGCAATAAAGCTTATCAATCCGTTAGGTGAAGAGCAAAGCATTATGAGAACTACGCTAATACCAAACATCATGGAAGTTATAGCGAGAAACTACAATAGAAAGGTTGAGACAGGTCATTTCTTTGAGCTTTCTAAGGTTTACTTGACTGAAGAGCTTCCATTGTGTGATTTGGCAGAAGAACGTGAGGTTCTTACTGTAGGAATGTATGGGAATATTGATTTCTTTGATTTAAAGGGAATTGTTGAAAACCTGATGGAGGATTTGAATATTAAGACATACAGAATTTTGTCCTCCAATCATGACAGCATGCACCCCGGACGTACAGCAGAATTGATTATTAACAATAAAAGAATTGGCTGGTTGGGTGAAGCTCATCCTGATATGTTAGATAACTATGGAGTGCCGGTAAGAGCTTTTGTTGCAGAATTGAACTTTGATGAAATCACAAACCAAAGCAATCCGGAAATAAAGTATAGATCCTTGCCAAAATATCCTTCTGTAAGCAGAGATATTGCAGTAGTTGTTGATGAGGATATAACAGCGGGACAAATCGAAGAAATCATCAGAAATAAAGGCGGTAAAACGGTAGAGGATGTTAAACTATTTGATATATATAGAGGAAGTCAAATAGAGAAGGGCTATAAGAGTATGGCCTATGCGATTACTTATAGATCGGATGAAAAGACACTTACAGAAGAGGAAATTGCCAAGGTTCACAATAAAATACTAAATTCCCTGGCAAATCAAGTAGGAGCAAGCTTAAGACAATAGCAACTCCACATAGGATAGAAAAGGCGGCGAAAGCCGCTTTTTTTTTCAGCCATAATTAGAACAAGTAGTGTTAAAAAATATTCATTAAAAATTCACAAATATTTAACAATTCCAATATTAAACATCATGGAAAATTCAATATTTTCTGATAATATTTTCCCATGGGGGTGAAACAATGAATAAGATTATCGAGGTCAAGGACTTGACCAAGCATTTCAAGGTTGCATCAAAGCTTGGTACAAAGGTTGAATATGTAAAGGCTGTAAATGGAGTTTCCTTTGATATATTGGAGGGGCAAACACTAGGTTTGGTTGGAGAAAGCGGATGCGGCAAATCTACAACAGGAAGGCTGATACTTCGTTTGATAAAGCCTACTTCTGGTGATTTATTTCTGGAAGGAAAAAATATAAATCAAATATCTGATAAGGAGCTTAGAAGTATTCGGAAGGATATACAAGTGGTTTTCCAAAATCCTTATTCTGCCCTTGATCCTAAGATGACAATTGCGGATATTTTATCAGAGCCTTTAAGCATACATAAGGTAGTGCACAAATACCAGTATGAAAAGGAAGTAAAAAGATTGATACATTTAGTAGGACTAAGTGAAAGGGACTTGAGAAAGTTTCCTCATGAGTTCAGCGGTGGTCAAAGGCAGAGAATTGGCATTGCAAGAGCAATTGCTACAAAACCAAAGTTCATTATATGCGACGAACCAGTATCGGCATTAGATGTTTCTGTTCAATCCCAAATATTGAACTTGCTTACAGATTTGCAGTCGGAGCTTAAGGTCTCATACTTATTTATTGCTCACGGATTAAATGTAATCAGACACATGTCAAAGAAGGTTGGCGTAATGTATCTTGGTAAGATCGTTGAAATCGGAGATGTTGAAGATATATACAGCAACCCCCAGCACCCGTATACAAAAATATTGTTGTCTTCTGCTCCAATAGCAGACCCATTCAACGATAGAGATAGACAGTTTGTTAAAGGGGAAGTACCAAGTCCAATAAACACGCCCTCAGGCTGTGCATATCATCCAAGATGCGAGCAAGCCATGGAAATATGTAAAATTAAAACACCTTTTTTAAAAAGTAAAGATCGAGAACATAAGGTTGCTTGTCATTTGCTGGATTTTAACGAAATGATCAGGGGGTAATTGCATGAATCCATTAGTTTTTAATATTTCAAAAAGAATATTAGCTTCAATTCTTATTTTTTGCATTTTTATCTATGTTACAGTTTTTATATGTACCATCCCAAGCAGTTATACTGTTAAGAAGATTGACGGTAAATGGACGGCA
>JAQSYD010000123.1 GCA_029256325.1 Clostridia bacterium | reverse complement strand
TCCTTATTTTTAAGTTAACCATATATAAAGTATTATATACCAAATGTTACAAGCTGTATATTATAAAATATTGGTAATCTGTTTGTAACATTTGAATTAGTATAGATAATTCAATACTTCTACTACCTCACCATCTCTTACATACACCCTGGGTATTCTTCTGCTTATCATGCATACAATCTCATAGTTTATTGTTTCAAGCTTTTCAGCAACTTCGTCTATAGAAATGAAACCGTCTCCCTGGGGACCAAAAAGTACAACCTCGTCACCTACTTTAACATTCTCAATATCAGTAACATCAATCATACATTGATCCATGCAAATTCTACCTACAACAGGCACTCTTTGACCTTTTACCAAAGCTTCAGCTTTACCTGACAATAATCTAGTATATCCATCTGCATAACCTATGGGAAGAGATGCAATGGTTGCCTTTTTATCCGCTATAAATCTTCTGCCATAGCTTACGCTTTGACCGGCTTCAATTTCCTTTACATGTGTGATTCTGACCTTTAGTGACATGACTTCTTTAAGTTCAAGCTTGTTAAGCATTACATCCTTCGACGGAGCAAGTCCATACAGCATGATGCCAGCTCTCACCATATTAAGATGCATATCCGGAAGATCAATGATTGTAGCACTGTTGCCGCAGTGTTTTAATTCAATGTTCACACCATTTTTTTCCAATTCGTCACATATCCATTTGAATTTATCAAACTGCATTTGAGTGTAAGTCTTATCCACCTCATCCGCAACTGCAAAGTGCGTAAATATACCCTTTATCTTCAGATTTGGCAAATTATTTATGTTTTTAATAATTTCCACAGCTTCTGTATTGGCTTGTAGACCTATTCTGCCCATACCTGTGTCAATCTTAATATGCACCAAAGCCGTCTTCTTCTGCTCAGTTGCAGCTTTCGAAAGAGCACTGGCAGCTTCTAAGGAATACACAGACTGTTCTAATTCATATTTCATTACTTCTTCTGCTCTTTCAGGCTGAGTATAGCCCAGTACAAACACTGGAACCTCAAAGCCTGCTTTGCGAAGCTCTATAGCTTCATCCAGAACTGCAACGGCAAATCTATCTGCTCCGTTGTTCAATAAAGTTTGCGCTATTTTAGCTGCACCATGTCCGTAACCATCAGCTTTTATAACTGCCATTACTTGTGATTCCTTACCGGCCAACCTTCTTACTTCTCTCATATTATGTGCCAAATGATCTAAATTAATTTCTGCATAGGCTGGTCTGATTTTTTTTATGTCGTACATCCATTTTCCTCCTCATATGTGTAATATGTCTTGCACGAAGCCTCTTATTTAAAATCAGAATTTGCAAAACATTTTCCTCTGTTTATATGAATTTATTTGTCTTCTATCTGGAAAAGCGAATCCTCCAATTTTGGATTTTCTTCAAAATTTTCATATAAAACCTGTGCACTTATTTTGTTGTTCTTATCCAAAATTTCTGCTTTTACAGGGATAACACCCTCTGCGTCTATCCAAATTTTCTCCAATGCCCGGTAGGGGTTTTCTCCCGGTATGGGTATTTCCAAAACATAGCATTGTCTATCTTGAAAGCTTTCCAATTTAAATCTGGCACCGCCATTATTCTTGAAACTTTCAATAAATGCCCCCACAAAGGAGCTGTATTCCAAGGAATTATTATAGTTCTGTGTCATCAAATATGTATTTAATTGAGGATGATATATGTAAGCCTTCTCCCCGCTATAAATTGTTGTTTGTCCCTTTAACTCGCTTGGCTCCAGAATTTCTATTCTATACTGGTCAGGGAATTTATATAAATGCTTTGCTTTATATACGTTGGTGCTTTTGTTGTTTGTCACTGCGAAAACAACATCACATCTGTAGGATTTCAGCTTCATTAGAAGCTTTTGTACATCTTCAGTATTCTTTGCAGTCTTATCGGTGCAGCCCGACAATAGAATGCCTACAATTAAAAATACAAGCAAAATTCTAACAGCCTTCAAGTATATACCCCCCTAAAACCGTATTATACTGCTCTATTTTTAATTGTATGTAAAAAATATCTTAATATGTCATTGAGGCATAACTTAGAGCTGGACGCCTTGACCAGCATCTACTAAATCTATTTTAGCTAATTAATATTGCGCAGATTTTCTTCTTGATATTCAAGAGCCATCTCATCCTGTACCTCAAAATGCGCATCTGGCAGCAGCTCTGCAACTGCCATGGCTGTGGCGTAGTTTTTACTATGGGATATCGTTATAAAAATTGTACTAATTTTATTTTTTGCAGCTAACTCTTTTGCTTTGTTATAAAGCTTGACCATTGGTTTGCCTGAGCTTCCGCGAAGCAGCTCCACATCCTTCCATCCAAAGCCGCTGATGCCAGTACCCAATGCCTTTACCACAGCCTCCTTAGCAGAAAAGCCACCTGCTATATGCTCAATATTCATATTCTTGCTTTTAAAATAGGTGATCTCATAATCTGTAAACAATCTATTTAAAATTTTAGGATTTTTCTGCAATGCCTTCTTTACCCGATCAATTTCTACGATGTCTGTTCCAATACCAAAAATCATATAAGCCTCTCCTCAATAGTATTTCGTTTAATATGCTTAGGAATGTCCGTTCTTCCTGAATTTGCACAACCTAAATATGCTTCAATAGTAGTCTATAATATTTCCTACTTACTATTCTACAAGAAAAAAAGTTCTCCTGCCAATATAATAATACAATATACAAAAATAACCAGCCTATAGCTGATTATTTAGTCATCTCTTTAATTATTGCCGGCAAGCTGTCCTTCAGCACAAATATTCCTATGCCAACAAATAAAATCCCCGCTGCCAGCTGAAGATAGTTTGTAGGTATATAGCGGGCTACAAATTGACCAAAGGCTGCTCCAATAAGCGTTACCAGAACTAAAGCGATTGCTGCACCAAAAAAAACCGATAATGGGTCTTTGTGGGTAGCAACTAAAGTGAATACAGCCAACTGCGTCTTATCGCCCAATTCTGCTAAAAATAACGTACCAAAAGCAATAAAGAAGACTTTCCAATTCATAAGATCACCTCACAAGTATTATTGAAATATCTTGAGGTGTTTATTCCTTAATCGCCAATTCTAAGTAGATTTTAAATATTTATCATCCAGCTTCTCCATTTCATCCGCACCAATCATACCGTGTACAAAGGAGTAAAGCTTATTGACTCGTTCCTCCGTTTCAACCTTTCTCTTAATCAACTCTCCCAACTGCTGTCTTATCTGATTTACTTCCTCCTGACATTTTAAAGCTTCATCCTTATTTTCTCGGATCAACTCATAAGCTCTTTTTATGGTTTCTTTAAGAACTACTGTATTTTGCTGATTTATCATAGCTGGCAAAATTTCAAGTTCTTCCACAAGCACCGGTATTCTTTCATTAATTTGCAGCAGCTCTTTTTGAGTTTCTTTCATTTTAGGAATCGCATCCAAGTTATTATCTTCATTTATTTCCTTTGATATATATAATATTTTATTCATCAGTGTTTTTTTGCGTCTTTCCAGCTCTTTTTGTTCTGCCTCACAAGCTTTTTCTCTGGATAACAGTTCTTCCAAGCTAGAAACAGCCTTTTTGAGGCTTTTAGAGTTAAAATTAACAAAAAGCTGCATCCATTCAGGATTATAAATAAGTATAGGAATTCTGTTCTTTTTTATGATATTGTCTTCGAATTTTATTTCCTTCATAGTACTTCCTCTCTTACTAAAAACATATCCAATATTCTATATATGTTATCGGCTTGCGGTTTAAAAAACTGTACCCGTACAAATATATTTTTCATTAAGATCGTTTCGATAGAGAGAACTATCCTTATTTAATTGGAATGTATCCTATTACTTCATGGGTAGAGCTGTCACAAACAATAACCGCAAAATCGTGATTTGAAGTATTTCCTATCGTAATAACCCAGTCAGTTGAGTCAACTGCTTTTTCTTCTATTTTAGTATGATCTCTATCCAATACTATATCCCAAGTATCTTCGGTAGCACTTTCAACTTTTATTATATTAGTGTTTATATTGTTCTTTGAAGCAAAGGAAGATTGCTTAATAAATTCGATGCTATTTTTAACTGCTTTTTTCTCCTCTACAGATAGTGAACTTATATTTGATTCACAACCTACCAAGATGATATTAAGTAGAATAATAAATGCGATCAATAACTTTTTCATAATTATGTTGCCCCCTCTCATGATTATAGGTCATAATAGTATACTGTTGTACAGTATTAATATACCGCAAATGTAGATAATCTCAAACTATTATATGTTTCTTAAACTTGAAATTGGCAAGCGGTGACTCACAGGTCCTTTATGTTTTGCTTTGTGACTTCTTAGTCCCTTGAATCCAATAATTTATACCTTCACCGATCTTTGCTTTTGCCGTATCTAACAACTTTTTTACTACTGCTATGTGGCCATGAAAACCCCTCTTTGAATTTTGTTTCCTTTAATTCCTTTATTATATGTCACTTGCTGCTTAATCAGGTTCAATAATGTCTTTAAATTTCTTATATAATGCGACAATCAGGTTCTCACTTAACCCTAGTATTGATTTCGCTAGCAGTTCAAAATCACTGGCATTCATTATATAACCCCTTTTAATAGCGTATATATCTAATGAATAAATAGATGGTATTTTATACGAAATCAACACATTTATTTAACAAGGTCATTTCTATAAAGGCATCCCTTCTAGTTGCATATACAAATTTATCTTCTCCTAAATAGATTGCCACATGGTCCAGGAAGAAAAGCAAATCTCCCGGTTTGCTCTGCCTTCTTTCTATCCGCTCCATAAATAATCACATTGTATTACAATATGTGTAAGCAGGAATATTTGGAATAAAAAAGAGATGCTGCCGAGCATCCCTTGATTGAAATTTATTTTTTATACACTGGCTTTCATGTCTCTTTCTACTTGGCTGTATGTCTTATAACCGCCGGTTAAGTTGCGTACATTGCCGAAGCCGTTCTGCAGCAATATCCTCACGCCAATATAGGAACGCAGGCCCACTTGACAGTTTACTATAATTTCCTTATCCTTTGGCAGTTCACTCAATCTGCTTCTCAACTGATTCAGCGATATGTTCACTGCATTTGGTATATGTCCCTCTTCATATTCATCGGACTCTCTCACATCCAGCAAGAAGGTGTTGTTCATATCAGCATTCATCGCTTCATTCCAATTCGCTGTTGCAATATCTCCTTTTAGTACATTGGTTGCTGCATAGCCTGCCATATTTACAGGATCCTTCGCTGAAGAAAAAGGTGGTGCATAAGAAAGCTCCAGCTCTGTCAAATCATTCATGGACATCTTATGTCTTACAGCTACTGCCAATACATCGATTCTCTTATCTACACCCTCAAAGCCAACAATTTGTGCTCCTAACAGCTGACCTTGCTTCGTATATATACATTTCACTGCCATCTGTTTAGCACCGGGATAGTAACCTGCATGTGAGGCTGAATGTGTTATGGTTGTCAAATATTCCTTGCCAAGCTTTTTCATCATTTTTTCATTGTTTCCGGTGGAAGCAACGACCATATCAAAAACCTTTGCAATTGCAGTCCCCTGTGTGCCCGGATATTCTTCTTTACTGCCTGCAATATTATTTGCAACGATTCTTCCTTGTTTATTTGCAGGTCCTGCCAAAGGTAAAACAGCAGGATTTCCACTAACAAAATCAACAACCTCTATGGCATCGCCTACTGCATAAATACTTTCATCTGAGGTCTGCAGCTGCTTGTTAACCTTGATTCCTCCCGTTACACCCAGCTCTAGTCCGGCTTCCTTCGCCAACAAATTATTTGGTCTTACTCCGATAGAGAGTATGACGATATCTGCTGCTATTCTTTTACCGCTTTGCAGTACGACTACATTTCTGCCGTCCTCCCGCTCAAAAGCTTTTACCCCATCAGACAACAGCAAATTACAGCCCTTGCTTCTTATATGATTGTGCAATATAGCCGCCATTTCATAATCAACTGGTGTCATTACCTGATCAGCTGCTTCAACGATTGTCACCTTAATCCCTTTTGCATGAAGGTTCTCAGCCATTTCTAAGCCTATGAAGCCTCCACCTACTACGACAGCGCTTTGCAGTTTTTTATCAACATGCGCTTTTATAGCATCTGTATCAGGGATATCTCTTATTGTATATATTCCAGGACTTTCTATACCTGGTATTGGAGGCTTAATGGGTGTTGCACCAGGGGACAATACTAAATTATCATAGCTTTCCTCATAGGTATTTCCTGTTCTCAAATCCTTAACTTTGACTTTTTTATTTTCCTTATCTATTCCAATAACTTCTGAAAGGTCTCTAACATCTATTTTAAAACGCGCTCTCATTGCATCGGCAGTTTGTACCAACAGATTTTTTCTTTCTTCTATTGCTCCCCCAATATAATAGGGCAAACCGCAGTTTGCAAAGGATATATATTGACCCTTTTCAAACATGATTATTTCCGCTTGCTCGTCAATTCTTCTCAATCTGGCAGCTGTAGAGGCTCCACCGGCTACACCGCCAATGATAAGTACCTTTTTGCTCATTTGACACCCTCCTCATAAAATCTCACTATCATCTACCCCCAAGGGGTATATCTTTATTATATTGCTTGTTGCCATGTATGTCAATATCAAGAGAAGCAGCTCATAAAAAAAAGCACCAGGACAATTCCCAATGCTTCTCTTGAAGAAAAAAGAGCCGTCCTTGGCCCTTCTACTTGTCAAAGTATCCGATGCTCATGGCCTCTCTTACTTCCTTCATTACTTCTTTTGCCACACCTCTCACCTTGTCTGTACCAGTCATAAGTATATCTTTCACGCTTTCTGGCCTTTCCTCATAAAATGCTCTTCTTTCACGAATTGGATCCAATATCCTATTTAAAGCATTGGTCAGGTTTCCTTTGCAGGCTGAACAGCCAATGAATGCATTTCTGCAGCTTTCTGATACATTGCATACTTCACCCTCATTGAAGGCCTGATGATATTTAAATACTGTACAAATTTCCGGGTTGCCTTTATCCATAAGCTTTATTCTGGCTGGATCCGTAACGGCAGCCCTAATTCTCTGCTTTACAGTATCCGCGTCATCACTAAGGTAAATTCCGTTGTTTAAGCTTTTACCCATTTTAGCATTACCATCTAGACCCACCAGTCTGGATATTCTGCTAACCATCGCTTCCGGCTCCACTAACACAGGCTTGTAAAGCTCATTAAACCGTCTGACGATCTTCCGTGTAAGCTCAATATGAGGCAGCTGGTCATCGCCTACAGGAACTAGATCTGCCTTACAGAAGGTTATGTCTGCAGCTTGACTTACAGGATATCCCAAGAAACCATACATAATATCATTGTAACCGTACTGCTGGACTTCGCTCTTTATCGTAGGATTATGTCTTAGGCTGTTCACTGTCACAAACATGCTGTAAAAGGTTGTAAGCTCTGCAATCTCTGGAATTAATGACTGTATGAAAAACGTCGCTGTATTGGGGTCTAACCCAACAGCCAAATTATCTAAAGCAACGTTCACTACATCAGCTTTAAGCTTTTCCGGTACATAGTGACCCAAATGCAATTTCCCCGTAGGACGATCTCCTGTTAAAATTCTTTTTCTTTTATTCATAAAAATTCCTCCATTATTCATTAAATATCAACGTGTCATTCATCAGATAAAAGTGCCAGATGCGAGTATTTCCTGCAGAGCAAAGGCGGCTGCGGTCGCATTTGAAGCCCATGTGCCTTTTCCGAATAAAATGAGGAAATTCTGGCACGGGCAGTTGAATCAAGTTTTATTATGTATAGGAAAGTATAACTTTCTTATACATAATAAAACTCCTGTCCCAATAAATATAATTGAATATATTTATTGGGACAGGAGTCTACCTGCGGTACCACCCAAATTGACTGACAAAACAGTCCACCTTCTCCGATTCCGCCTTGCCTGCTCACACCGATTCAGGCTCGCTGAAAGGCTTCCAAAATGTACTATCCCCAATCAAAGATTTGTTATTATTATATGCTTTTTTTTATTAGAAATCAACTATATATAAAACACAAATTAACAAGCAGCTCATCTAAAAACCTATTGCCATATGTCTTTTATCGTTATATAATCAAAATATAACTACCCCCACAGGGTATGTTCAAGCTTTCCCTTAGCTTGGTTTACTGATATAATATAAATATGCATTTTATAATGTATGGAGGTGATTTGACTTGAAAGACATTTCTATCATGTTGGCATTTTCAGCTGGTTTGCTGTCATTTCTATCACCCTGTGTGCTGCCATTGGTACCAGCCTATGTGTCATATTTAACCGGTGCAGCCATTAAAGATTTGAGTCAAGGCAAAGCAAAGCTGTATACCTTATATAAAGCCATCGGTTTTACTCTGGGCTTTTCCATTATCTTTATCATCATGGGGTTGTCTATTACGACCTTAGGCAAATACTTTGATCAATATCAGGATTACATAAGAATAATCGGCGGTGTTTTAGTCATTGTGTTTGGTCTGCATATTACAGGTTTAATTAAAATCAAATATTTGTATTATGAAAAAAGATTGACAGAACCGGGAAAGCTAGGCAGTGGAGCTAGTTCCATCCTATTGGGCATGGCCTTTGCAACAGGATGGACTCCTTGTATCGGACCCATATTAATGTCAATACTTATCTACGCAGGAAGCATGAGCACCATTTATAAAGGTGTTTTGCTGTTAATTGCATATTCAATCGGTTTGGCCTTACCCTTTATTTTCACAGCCTTACTCATTGAAAGCTTTTCAAAGTACTTCAGAAAGATATCAAAATACATGCCATTAATATCTGTAATCAGCGGTTTTCTTGTCATCGGAGTCGGCTTGATCATTCTTTTTGATAAGTTTCTTCGATTTAGCAGCTACTTTAACTTCTTTAACTTTTAATTTTGGAGATGATAATTATGAAAAAAAGTATTATAATTTGGACTGTGGCAATAATATTAGTTGCTGTTGCAGTGTATACTACCTATCAATACAATAGCAATCCTGCACCTTTGCCTAACCCGACCACAGAGTCGCCCAAGGATACGACAGATCAAAGCAGTGGGCAAGAGGAAGTTGTGACTTCAATGGACGCCTTAGATTTCACCTTAGAAGACATGAATGGAAACAAGGTATCCTTATCTGATTATAAGGGTAAGACCATATTTCTAAATTTCTGGGCAAGCTGGTGTGGTCCGTGCAAGTATGAAATGCCATTTATTGAACAACTATATCAGGAAACAAAAGATTCTGATTTAGTCATCATTACAGTAAATCTACAGGAATCTAAATCTACCGTCAGCAATTTTTTAACGGATAATAAATATACCTTCCCTGTATGGTTGGATACCGAAGGAGATGTAGCTAACCAATATGGAGTCAGTGGGATTCCGCTCTCCTTATTAATCAATAAGGAATTCAAAATTGTCAGCGCACATGAAGGATATATGAATGATTTAGAAATGATGAAGAGCTTTGTAGATCAGCTCAAGGAAGAAAAGCAATAAAACTTTATAGAACGAAAGGAAGATCAAAATGAGCAAGAACCCAATAGTTACAATTGAAATGGAAAATGGAAACAAAATCGAGGTGGAACTGTATCCGGAAATCGCCCCTAACACAGTAAGGAATTTCATCACCTTGGTAAATATGAACTTCTATGATGGACTCATTTTCCATAGAGTAATTCCAAGCTTTATGATTCAAGGCGGCTGTCCGGAGGGAAGAGGAATAGGCGGTCCGGGCTATAGTATAAAGGGTGAATTCAGCTCCAATGGCTTTAAAAATGACTTGAAGCACGAAAGAGGCGTAATCTCAATGGCTAGAGCAGGTCATCCTGACTCTGCGGGATCACAGTTCTTCATCATGCACCAGTCATCACCGCACTTGAATGGTCAGTATGCTGCTTTTGGCAAGGTAATAAGCGGTATTGAGGAAGTTGATAGAATTGTCAGCGTTAAACGAGATCGTAATGACATGCCTAATGAGCCACAAAAAATGAAGAAGGTTACAGTTGATACCTTCGGAGTAGATTATGGTCCTGTAGAAGAACTGCCTGAAATGTAATAATAAATGAAGCGGTATTACAGTAAACTGATACAACTTAGTTTACTATAATACCGCTTTTATTTTTAATCTCCGAAGGATGTTCCAATGCTTCTGGCTGTTTTAACCAACTCATCGTTTATGTCTACTGTCTTTATTTGTCCTATGACATTTTCTAAATGCTCAAAGGTCATTTTATTGCTGTTTAAACATACCATATTGCCGAAGCGACCTTCATGTATCAGTTCTACTGCAGCTACCCCATATCTTGTTGAGAGGATTCTGTCATAGGTAGAGGTATCTCCGCCTCTTTGCAGGTGACCTAATACAGTACATCTAATTTCATGGTTGCTAATAAGCTGCTCCAAATCGCTAGCCAGCTTATTTCCAATACCCCCTAGTCTTACCGGATCCGGACTGTCTGATACAATTTTTTGTACAACCACGTCACCACCCTTTGGTTTTGCGCCTTCAGCCACAACGATGATTGTAAAGGGTCTTCCTTTTTCCCCTCTCTCTTTAACCTTATTCACGATCTTATTAATATCATAAGGTATCTCAGGCAGCAGTATTACATCCGCAGAGCCAGCTATTCCTGATCGAAGTGCTATCCAGCCTGCATTTCTTCCCATAACCTCTAATATCATGACTCTATGGTGAGATTCAGCAGTGGTATGCAGTCTTTCTAAAGCATCTGTCGCCACATCAAGTGCAGAGTAATGTCCAAAGGTTATTTCAGTTGCCGCTAAATCATTGTCTATTGTTTTTGGCACTGCAACTACTTTAACTCCCTTTCTGCCAAAATCTCTAGCACTTGTTAATGTACCATCCCCGCCAATAACAACCAGTACATCAACATTCTCTTTCTTAAGGTTCTCCACTGCAACATCAGAAACATCTCTATAAACCTTTTCGCCCTCTTCTTCTATCTGATAAT
>JAQSYD010000122.1 GCA_029256325.1 Clostridia bacterium | reverse complement strand
TGTTAGGCTAATTTTATTTAAACATATTATTATTGTAGGACAAGCAATACCATGCTTAAAACCATGAAGAGTATCGCTGAAACTGTAGTCGCCTTCGCAGCCAATGCCTCGTAGCCCTTACCTTTCTTCTTTCCGAAAAGCTGCTCCGCCCCACCTGCTATGGAGCCTGATAACCCCGCACTTTTGCCTGGCTGTAGTAGAACACTACCAATCAGAATCAAACATACTATAAGTTGCACTACATAAAGAAAAATCTTTAACATAATCCACACCTCCCTCTATAGTTATGAAAAGCTTATACCTCATACAATATAAGTTTCAATTTCGTGTGCTAAATCGTCATAAAAGCATTTTAACATAAAGCTGTACAAATTACAATAATTGCATAAAAAAATTGCTTCTTCTTTTTTATTATATAAAAAGGGCTGCTATTCTATACAGCAGCCCTTAGTCTGTAAAGTTTATACTATTTTAAGTTAAAGAACGCGCCCATTCCAGGATATTTAGCCATTGATTCCAGACCTTCTTCTATTCTTAGAAGCTGATTGTACTTTGCAACTCTATCCGTTCTTGATGGAGCACCAGTCTTGATTTGACCGGCATTTACTGCAACAACCAAATCTGCGATTGTAACATCCTCTGTTTCACCGGATCTATGTGAAACAACTGCTGTATAACCTGCTCTGTTTGCCATAGCAATTGCATCTAATGTCTCAGTAAGAGTACCTATTTGGTTAACCTTTATAAGAATTGAGTTGCATACGCCAGCCTTTATACCTTTTTCCAGTATTTCAGTATTCGTTACAAATACATCATCACCAACTAATTGTATTTTACCACCTAGTCTATCTGTTAACAGTTTCCAGCCTTCCCAATCCTCTTCAGCCATGCAATCCTCTAGAGAAATGATTGGATACTTGTCAGCTAAATCAGCCCAGTACTCTACCATTTCTTCTTTAGTCTTTGTAAAGCCTGACTTCCAGAAGAAGTACTTACCTGTATCGCCTTTTGCTTTTGCTTCTTCAAACATTTCAGTACAAGCTCCGTCTATTGCAATAAAGAATTCAACACCTGGCTTGTAGCCTGCTTTTTCAATTGCTTCAACAATTACTTGCAGTGCTTCTTCATTAGACTTAAGGTTTGGTGCAAAACCACCTTCATCACCTACTGCAGTATTATAACCCTTTGCCTTAAGAACGTTCTTTAAGTTATGGAATACTTCAGCACACATTCTTAATGCTTCTCTGAAGCTCTCAGCGCCAACTGGCATAACCATAAATTCTTGTATATCTACATTATTATCAGCATGCTTACCGCCGTTTAATATGTTCATCATTGGTACTGGAAGAGTCTTTGCATTTACTCCGCCTATGTATTGATATAATGGAATTCCAAGCTCATCAGCAGCAGCATGTGCAACAGCCATGGATACGCCTAATATTGCATTGGCACCTAGTTTGCCTTTGTTTGGTGTACCGTCAAGGTCAATCATTGCCTGATCTATACCCACTTGATCCAATGCACTCATTCCAATTATTTCTGAAGCAATGATATCATTTACATTCTTTACTGCATTTAATACACCCTTGCCCAAGTATCTTGATTTGTCGCCGTCTCTTAATTCAACTGCTTCAAAAGCACCTGTTGAAGCACCTGATGGAACCGCAGCTCTACCAATTACGCCGCTTTCCAACTCTACCTCAACTTCAATTGTTGGATTTCCTCTTGAGTCCAATATCTCTCTAGCAAAAACATCACTAATTATCATTCTGCATCCTCCTATAAACTTAACTTTTATGTGTTTTCATTAATATAATATCATAATTATATTTTTTAATATAGCAATACATACTTTACTTTATAAGGAATGAATTTGCCTCTGACAGCCTCAACAGCATCAGAAGCCTTGCTTTGAGGGATGTATATGTAAAGTACTGAGTGCTTATTAACTAATAGCAAGCAATCTTGGAAAATTCCTGTGCATCTAAGCTGGCTCCGCCTACCAATGCGCCATCAATCTCCGGCATATTCATTAATTCTCTTATATTAGAGGACTTAACGCTTCCACCATATAATATTCTAATATTTAAGCTCAGCTTTTCATCCAGCACTTCTTTTAATTGCTGTCTAATAAAACCGATTACTTCATTGGCATCTTCCTTGGTAGCTGTTCTGCCTGTACCTATTGCCCAAACAGGCTCATACGCAACAACCAACTCTTCAAGGTTAAACTGCTGCAGATTTGCCAAACACTTTTCTACTTGCTCCTTAATCACCTCAAAGGTTATACCTTGTTCTCTTTGCTCTAAAGTTTCCCCAACACATAGTATTGGCTTTAAATTGTGATTAAATGCTGCAACCAGCTTTTTATTGATTTCCTCATTGCTCTCAAAGAAATACTGCCTTCTTTCAGAGTGTCCCAAAATAACGTATTCAATATTCATTGCTTTTAAAAATACAGGTGAAATTTCACCGGTAAAAGCACCGCTATCCTGATGATACATATTTTGAGCGCCTACCTTTATGCTGCTGCCCTCTACTGCTTTTAGCACATCGCTTAAAGCTACAAAAGTAGGACATACAACTACCTCTGCTGCAGTATTTTGTATGTAACCTTTCAGTTCATTTACAAGCCCCACAGCTTCTTGTGGCGTTTTATTCATTTTCCAATTGCCTGCAATCAATGGTACCCTCATGCGATTCACCCCTTTACTTATTGTTTATAATATCAATTCCCGGCAATACCTTGCCTTCTAAAAACTCTAGGGAAGCTCCACCACCTGTAGATATATGTGTAATTTTGTCTGCAAAGCCCAACTGCTCTACAGCAGCAGCAGAGTCACCGCCGCCTACAATTGTTGTGCCTTTGCACTTTGACATCGCTTCAGCCAATGCAAAGGTTCCTTTTGCGAAATTTGGCATTTCAAAAACACCCATTGGTCCATTCCAAACTACTGTTTTCGCTTCTTCAATCACCTTAGCAAATTGTACCTGTGATTGCTCACCGATATCCAAGCCCATTTGATCTGCAGGCATTTGATCTGCAGCTACAGTTTGATAAGGTGCATCCTTGTTGAATTCAGGAGCAACAACGATGTCAACAGGCAGCATAAGCTTTACATTCTTAGCTTCTGCCTTTTTCAGTATATCTGCTGCCAAATCAACTTTGTCAGCCTCCAATATAGACTTGCCTATTTCATAGCCCATCGCTTTATAGAAGGTAAAGGCCATGCCGCCTCCAATGAGCAATGTATCTACTTTATCCAATAGATTTTCAATAACACCAATTTTATCTGATACCTTAGCGCCACCAAGTATTGCTACAAATGGTTTGTCTGGATTGAGCAGCGCTTTGCCCATAATATCGATTTCCTTTTTAACAAGAAAACCGATGGCTGAAGGCAAATAATTTGCAACACCCGCTGTAGAAGCATGTGCTCTGTGCGATGTTCCAAAAGCATCATTTACATAAATTTCACCTAGCTCTGCCAAGCTTTTTGCAAATTCTGCATCATTCTTTTCTTCCTGTTCATAGAATCTTACATTTTCCAATATAAGTATTTCCCCAGGTTGAAGTGCAGTAGCTGCTTGCTTAACCTTGTCACCTATAACATCCTCTGCCAACGTAACCTTTGTATCTACAAGACTCTTAAGTCTTTCAGCTACCGGCTTTAAGGAGTACTTTTCATTGAATTTCCCTTTTGGTCTTCCAAAGTGGGACATCAAAATAACCTTTGCATTATTCTTTACTAAATAATGAATGGTTGGCAAAGCTTCCGTTATTCTTCTATCATCTGTAATGTGGTTCTGTTCATCCAAAGGTACGTTAAAGTCTACTCTCACCAATACCCTTTTGTTGTTCACATCGATGTCTTGAATCGTACGCTTGTTTAACACAAACAACCCTCCTAAATAACACAGTAAAGCTTACAATATGTTTTTGCTCAGGATGCGATAGCTGACGTAGAGCAAATTTACATATTGTTAGCTGGCTGTGTTGATACATTTATTTCTTCTCAAAATTCAGCCCGGTTTGCAAAATTTCATACAAACCGGGAACTGAATCATCGAATTACTTATTCGCTATATATTTTACCAAATCAACAACTCTGTTGGAATATCCATATTCATTGTCATACCATGAAATTACCTTTACCATGTTGCCTTGGATAACCATTGTTGATAATGCGTCTATGATTGATGAGTAAGCACTGCCCTTGAAATCAACTGATACAAGAGGCTCCTCACAGTATTGTAGTATACCCTTTAATTCGTTTTCTGATGCTGCCTTTAGTGCACTGTTTATTTCTTCTGCTGTAACTTCTCTCTCCAGTTCAGCAACTAAATCAACAACAGATACTGTTGGTGTAGGTACTCTCAAAGACATACCAGTCAACTTGCCCTTTAGCTCGGGAAGAACAAGGGATACTGCCTTTGCAGCGCCTGTGCTTGTTGGAATGATTGACAAAGCAGCTGATCTGCTTCTTCTCAAATCTTCGTGGGGCTGATCTAATATTCTTTGGTCATTGGTGTAGGAGTGAATTGTATTCATTAAGCCCTTCACAATGCCGAACTTCTCATGCAATACCTTTGCCATAGGTGCAAGGCAGTTTGTTGTACAGGAAGCATTTGATATAATTACGTGCTTTTCTGGATCATACAGATGCTCATTTACACCCATAACAATTGTAATATCTTCATTTTTAGCTGGAGCACTGATAATAACTCTTTTTGCCCCGCCTTCAATATGCTTCATAGCAGCTTCCTTGCTTGTAAATCTGCCTGTTGATTCAATTACAACATCAACGCCATATTCACCCCATTTTATTTTTGAAGGATCTGATTCTGCTGATATATGAATTTCTTTTCCATTTACTATAATGGAATTCTCTGTTGCTGTTACTTCTCCACTGTACACGCCATAAGTGCTGTCATATTTCAAAAGATGCGCCAAAGTTTTTGGACTTGTCATATCATTGATAAGTACGATTTCTGCGTCCTCACCAAACTTCTCCATTGCAATCTTAAACACCGGTCTTCCTATACGACCAAATCCATTGATACCTACTTTAATTCCCATTACTAAGTCCTCCTTCTAATATCTTTAATATTTCATGGGCCGCTGCTTCATCCGTCACAATGACGCTGTTGCTTCTGCCCTTGTTCACCAGTATGATTGGTTCTGCTTTAGAGGCACCGCCTCCAATGCTTATGGCCAATTCTATATTTTTTAAGTCCTCAGGTCTGATCCCAATGCTGCCCGTCTTATGTACAATATTTCCATCTTCATCAAAGTAGCAGCCAAAAGCCTCAGCCTTTACTTTTAAGCGTTTAAGCTCTGTCATTTCTTCTGCTGTGAAATTTCTTTTTCTGGATATGGATTCTAATGAGCTAAGTCCAAATATAAAAATATTTGCATGCCTGATATATTCTATTACTTTGTTGATATCAGGGTCTGATATCATGCTGTTCAACATATCCTCACTGATATTATCCGGTAAATGCAGCAAATGATAGCTTCCGCCAATATTGTTTGCCAGCTTGGCAGCGACAATGTTCGCCTGCCTTTCCAGATCGGCTTTTATACCGCCTCTTGCAGGAACCACGGTGATATCTTTTGCCTTTAGCTTCACAGCGTTGTCTGCTACTGCCAATACTGAATAACCGCCGCTGACGGCAATGATATTCTGATCCTGGATGTGCTGCTCAATATACTCAAAGGCTATTTTGGCAATATCCTTTAAGGTTTCCCAATCCTCTTCGGTATTTCCCGGTACTATAAGTACCTCTTTTACCTGCAGAGCTTCTTTAATTTCTTGTGCCAGACTGGTAATACCCCTAAGCTCCGCTATAAAGCTTCTAAAGTGGTTTATGATATTTTTTCCTTCTTCTGTTACTGACATTCCAGAAGTTTGTATATCAATTAATCCTTGTTCTTTTAGTACATCAAGCTCACTTCTTACCCATCTTTCACTTTTATTAAGCATAACCGCAAGGGCTCTCCTGCCAATAGGCTGGTTAAATTCTAAAGTTCTGAGGATGCTGTATCTTTTTTCTGTAATATCTATGATCTCAGGGGCAATTTTCTTTTGAAGCTGAATTAAATCCTTCATAATCCCCTCCTTGGACATATTTTGTCCCTAATGCAATTTTTCGTCCCATCATTTTAATTATAGTATAATAAATAGAACATTGCAACAATATGTTTGTTATATTCAACCAATTAATTTATTGCTGAAGACAGCAAAATACTGCCTGTATTAGGTTTTGCAAAACATCGCTTTTTAGTCAAAAAAAAGAATGTACATTTTGTACATTCTAATATCTCTTTCGTTTTGAAGAGGAAAGTATCCCTAGCTCGTCTCTGTATTTAGCCACAGTACGTCTAGAAATCATCAGTCCTTCCTTTGCCAATGTATCCGCTATATTTTGATCACTGATCGGATGCTTTTGGTTTTCTTTATCAATCAGGTTTTTCAGCATCTTCTTGATGCTTTCAGAGGAAATTCCATCTCCTGTTTGATTTTCAATTCCACTGCTAAAGAAATATTTGATCTCAAATACGCCTCTATTGGTCTGTACATATTTACCATTTATTGCTCTACTAACTGTTGATTCATGAACACTGATTTTATCCGCAATATTTTTTAGGGTCATTGTTTTAAGATGCATGACGCCTTTTTGAAAAAACTCGATTTGATATTCCAAAATAGCTTGTACAACATTGTACAAGGTTGTTTTTCTTTGTTCTATGCTCTTGATAAGCCACATGGCCGAGGATAATCTGCTGCTGATAAACTGTGATGCTTGTGAGGTTTTCTCTTCATTTTGCAGTAAATTTCTATAATACTGATTAATTCGCAATCCGGAGCTATGATAATCGTTGATTGTGATGATATATTCCTCACCTATTTTATCAATATTAACATCCGGTACGATGTATTTCGTAGAGTTATTTCCTTCAAAAGCTCTGCCGGGCTTTGGTTCCAATCCCTTTATTATATCGCTGATGTCCTGTGCAATCTCAATAGATACGCCTAAGGACTTTGATATATTATTAATTCTGTTATATGCAATATCATCCAAATGATATTTTACTGTTTTCTCCGTGTTGCCATTTAGCAAACCTTTAAAGCTTAATTGAATAAGCAGACACTCTTTTAGGTCTCTTGCTCCAACACCTGCCGGATCAAAGGTCTGAACGATATCAAGCACTTTTTCTATAGTATTTACATCAGTTTTTGCTAACTCCGCAAGCTCATCTACGGAAATGGTTAAATATCCGTTTTCATCCAAGGACTCAATGATCAATTCCCCAATATCCTTTAGATTGTGCCTTAAAAGCGATAAGTGAACCTGAAATAGCAAATGATCCCTTAGTGTATATGAATAGCTTACATAATTATCAAAGCTGTGCTCTGCTCCCTCATCATTGTCGTAGCTGTCAAAGCAGTAGCTTTTTCCTTGAAATTGCAAGTATTCCTTCCAATCAATTTCTTTTTCTTTGTTGTCGTTTTTTTTAATTTGTTCTGCTATTGCTTTTTCGTCTTTCGGCTCTTCTGCCAGCTCAAGTACTGGATTTGTCTCCAGCTCTTTTTGGATAAACTCCTCCAGCTCCACAGAGGGAAGTTGAAGAATCTTTAGTGCAAGCTTAAGCTCCGGTGTTGTTCAATTGTAAGCTCATATCCCATTCTCATAATATCACTCCCTGATACTGTAACCATTTGTTCCTCTTCTATTATAGCACATTAGTACAAGATAAATCGTGCGTAATTTTTAACATTTATGCATGATAAAAGGGTCGGTGTATACCGACCCCTTGAAGTACAACCAAAAGTGGATTTTTATCTTTCACCCTTTTCATAGGGTACACCGCTTGCCGCAGGCGCTACAGATTTACCTATAAAGCCTGAAACCGCAAACATGGTGAGTATATATGGCATTGCAAATATAAACTCTCTTGGTATTGGCAGATTACTTGATACTGTTTCCAGTGCTACTGCAAATCCAAAGAATAAACATGCACCCGCAGCACCTAGCGGATTCCATTTACCAAATATCAAAGCTGCTAAAGCGATGAAGCCTCTTCCAGCTACCATGCCTTCCTTAAATAGATTCAGTGAGCCTATTGAAAGAGATGCTCCTCCTATACCTCCCAAAACTCCACTAAGCACAACACATATATATCTGGTTAGTTGAACATTTACCCCCAAGGTATCTGCTGCCTTTGGATGTTCACCAACCGCTCTTAGTCTTAAGCCAAAAGGTGTCTTGAACATCACATAGTAGGATACAGCGACTAGAATAAATGCTAAATAAGTGAAAATGTTAAAGGGGCCCCAGTTGGAAAAAGCGCTGACGCTATTTGTTTGTCCCGGTCTTCCCCATACTTCAACCAACAAAAAGGTAGTAAGGCTGGCAGCCAATATATTGATAGCTGTACCTACAATTACCTGATTCGCTTTGAAGTTTATACTTAAGAAAGCTAGCAATAAGCCGAATAATCCCCCAACAACCATTGCACCCAAAAGACCCATCCAAGGTGAACCTGTTATATAGGAGAAATATACAGCCCCGAAGGCTCCTACTGTCATGATACCTTCCAGACCAATATTTACTACTCCTGATCTTTCGGAAAAATTACCGCCCAAGGCTGTAAATATCAAGGGAGTAGCAGATCTGATAGTAGCCGGAACTATGATACTTATGATTAACCAGATTCCTTCCATTCTACTTTCCCTCCCCTTCTACACTGCCTTTTTTAATTTTTTGCTTTTCAGAGTATCTTTCTATCATTACTTTAATAAAATTCACAGCAACGAATAAAATAATGATACCTTGAATGATTCCTACAACTTCCTTTGGAACTCCCTTTAGCTGCATCATAGGTCCTCCCTTTTGAAGCACACCAAATAGGAAAGCTGATAGTATGACACCGATTGGATGATTGTTGCCAACCAAGGCAACAGCTATTCCATCCAAACCATAACCTGTAAAGCCGAAAAGATTATTTACTCTAAATTGTATACCAGTAACCATTATAGCGCCTGCCAAACCGGCAAAAACCCCGGAAATAAACATTGCGAGAACAACATTTCTCGGAACGTTTATCCCTCCGTATTCAGCAGCATAAGGGTTGAATCCAACCGCTCTTATTTCATAGCCTCTAACTGTTTTGTTCAGCAAATAGTATGCAAAAACCGCAACGATCAGCGCCACTACGATACCCATATGAACTCTTGAACCTTTAAAAACAGTGATTGTTTCAGCAAATCTCCACAGCTTAGCAGTATCTGCAATGGCATGGGAGAATGCCTTGTCAGGTTCATTCAACAAATTCATAACAATATAATTGCTAAAATACATTGCAATATAATTCATCATAATACTATTAATAACTTCATGGGAGCCCACTTTAGCCTTAAGCCAGCCAACAACGCCTCCCCATATGCCGCCTACTGCAGCACCTATAAGTAAAACCAACAGTACATGGAGCAATGCCGGTATGCCTTTAATAGCCCAGCCAGCCCAAACTGCTGCAACAGAGCCTATTATAAACTGACCTTCTGCTCCGATATTAAACAAGCCGCATCTGAATGCAAAAGCTACAGACAGACCTGTCAAAATTAATGGAGTTACAGAAACTAAGGTCTCTCCAAAATTACTCCAACTGCCCAAGCTTCCCTTGAACATTGCTGTATATGCAACAATAGGGTCATTACCAAAAGCTGCTACAATAATTCCTCCTACAATAAAGGAAAGAAGTATAGCGATAAGAGGATATGCAATAGCTTTTGTATTTTGTTGCAGACGTGCTTTAAATTCACTTACTTTATTTTCCATGTCACATCCTCCTTACTTTTCATCTTGCAAGCTGCCGCCCGCCATGAGAATACCCAGTTTCTTTTCTGTAGCATCCTTGGCATCAACTATTGCAACAATCTTTCCATCATACATCACTGCTATTCTATCAGAAAGAGACATAATCTCGTCCAATTCCAATGAAACCAATAAAACTGCCTTGCCGCTGTCACGAAGCTCTACCAATCTTTTATGAACGAACTCAATAGCTCCGACGTCCAACCCTCTTGTTGGCTGTGCAGCAATACAAAGACCCGGGTCTCTGTCTACCTCTCTGGCAATAATCATCTTTTGCTGATTTCCACCGGAAAGAGATCTTGCCTCTACGTTCTCGTTAGGTGTTCTAACATCAAAGTCATGAATCAATCTTCTTGCATGTTCTCTAATTTTAGGATAATTCATTCCAAATCTGCCTCTGAAATTCTTATTGCGATGGCTGCCTAATATAGCATTTTCTGCGAGAGAGAAATTCAAAACAAGTCCTCTCTTGTGCCTATCCTCAGGTATATGACCCACACCGCTTTCAATGACATCCCTTGGCGGTAATGCTGTAATTTCCTTACCATTTAAAAGAACCTCGCCTGCTGTAGGCTTCTGTAAACCTGTTAACGCTTGAAGCAGCTGTGTTTGTCCGTTTCCATCAACACCTGCTATTCCAAGTATTTCTCCACCTCTAACTTCAAAATCCACACCCTTAACAGCCTCTAGTCCTCTTGTATCTAGGGCTTTAAGCCCTTTTACCTCTAGAACGGGGCTAGCAGCCTGTTTATCTGACTTTTCTACCTGCAGATTAACCTTACGCCCTACCATCTTTTCTGCCAGCTCGTCAATGTTTGTGTCTTTCGTATGTAGTGTATCTATAACCTTGCCTCTTCTAATAATCGTAACTCTATCGCTCATAGCCATAACTTCCTTTAGCTTATGAGTAATCAGTATAATTGTTTTACCTTGGTTAACCAAGCTCTTCAATATGATGCCCAGCTCTTCTATTTCTTGTGGTGTAAGCACAGCTGTTGGTTCATCCAGAATGAGTATGTCTGCTCCTCTGTACAGTGTTTTCAGGATTTCTACTCTTTGCTGCATTCCAACAGAAATATCACTGATTAAAGAATTTGGGTCAACCTTAAGCTCATACTTCTTGGATAATTCTTCAACATCCTTAACTGCCTTGTCTAAATCAAGAGATGTTCCTTTTTTAGGTTCAGAGCCTAATACTATATTTTCAGCTACAGTAAATGGTTGTACCAACATAAAGTGTTGATGAACCATACCTATGCCAAGAGTTATTGCAATATTGGGGTTTGATATTCTTATGGCTTTTTCCTTCACATAGATTTGTCCTTCATCTGGCTGATAAAGACCATACAGTATATTCATCAAAGTGGATTTCCCTGCTCCATTTTCTCCCAGCAATACGTGAATTTCACCCTTCTCTACAGAAAGATTTATATTGTCATTTGCTTTAATGCCGGGAAAGGATTTGCTGATTCCTTTCATTTCAATAACAGTGGACAATTTCATCACCTTCCAATAATATTTGGATTTAAAACTAAAAAATAATTGCAATATATAAATAATGCTAAAGTTACTATGTTTATTATACATATATTGTCATGCTTCATCAATTATAAATTGTAAAATGGTTTCTTTATACAATTTCTTATTATTATACTTTTTAATCTATATATCATTAATAAAAAAAAACAAATATCTGCATATATTAAAAGCTAGAAGCATTAAGCTTCTAGCTTTTAAAGCATTAAGCGTACAAACTATTGAAGCGTAACTGGCTTGAATGCCTTTAATTCTTCTTCTGTAGTTGGAACTACGATTGTTCCATCAATTATAGCTTGCTTATACTTTTCTACTACTGCCTTAACCTCTGCAGATACGTTGTTGCCGCCATCGCTATAGCCAACGCCCTCTTCTTTAACGCCAAGGTCTAGTATCTTTGATTCAAAGTTACCATCAACTATCGCTTTAGCCATAGTATAAGTAGCTGTGTCAACTCTCTTAATCATGCTTGCAAGAACCTTGTTCTTTGTAGATACAGCTGATTGGTCTTGGTCAACACCGATTGCCCAGAAGTTCTTTTCGTCAGCAGCTTGGATTACACCAATACCGCATGCGCCTGAAGCGTGGTATATAACGTCAGCCTTATTAGCAAATTGTGCTAATGCAACTTCTTTACCCTTGTCTGGGTTATCAAACACACCTGTGTAGTTAACAAGAATTTTAGCATCTGGCTTAACTGAAAGTACGCCAGCTCTAAAGCCTGCTTCGAATTTCTTTATTAGTGGAAGTTCCATACCGCCAACAAAGCCTATGACATTTGACTTAGTTGTAAGTCCAGCAATAACGCCTACAAGGAATGAACCTTCATGCTCTTTGAAAACTACAGACATAACGTTTGGCATTTCAACTACCATATCAACTATTCCAAACTTCTTGTCTGGGTATTGCTCAGCAACTGCCTTCATAGCGTTTTCAAACAAGAAACCAACGCCTACTGTCAAATCAACTTGTTGTGACATGTTACCTAGGTTTGGCTCATAGTCCTCTTGCTTTGTTGATTGAAGAACTACTGGCTCAACGCCGAACTCAGTTCCAGCCTTTTGTAGACCTTCCCAAGCTGAATCATTGAAGGATTTGTCTCCAAGTCCGCCTGTATCAGTTACCATACCAAATGTTTTAGCTGGCTCTTTAGCTGGCTCTGCTGGTGCTGGCGCTGGTGTAGGTTCTGCTGGTGCTGGTGCAGGTTGTGCACAACCAACGAACAATGACATCGCCATAACTAGAACTAGTAATAGTGCTAATGACTTTTTCATCAATTTTCCCCCTTATTTATGTATTGATTTGTTGCTGTTTTACAGCATAGTTTAATTCTACACAATTTTAGTCAAACCTTCAATATTATCCAATTAATTTTTTTGGAATATCTTTGTAAGTTCGTAATATATTATACTTTACTTATCATATTATATGCACAAGTGTGGACAAAATCACTAAATTTGCAGCTCTATAGCAAAAGCACACCCTATGGTGTGCTTTTTAAGACCATCCCGAAAGCTTACTTTGCAAATATCTAGCAATGACTTTCTAAAGGTCTTTCCGATATAAATTTATTTCCCAGTAAAATATCGATGGCCTTGTTGTAATCCTCTTCGGCGACTAAAACAATAGGACCTGTACAGCCCATACCGCTTTCTGAATAGATACCAGCTTTGCCTAATGTCATTACAGCATTGTCCAATTCTAATATATCGATCCCAGCAATTGAATGAACAACGGTTTTTTTATCAGGCATTTTGTAATCTTCCTTAGAAGCCGCTTTGCCGCTCTCAACAGTCAAACCCTTCAATATGTCATCCAAGCCTGCTTTTCTTGCCTTAGCAAATTCTTCCTTGGCAATCTGCTGCAGTTTACCTTTCGCGCAGCTGGCTGCATATCTTAATGCTTCACTTACAACAGGAGCACCTGATGCTCTGGATAATATGCAAATGATTTTGTCATAATGTTCTCCTACACCGGGTCCATAGCCGTAGCCCATTGCTTCATAGCTTCCTCCTGTTGTGAAAGCCGAAAAAATCTTCATCATAAGATTTCCTGTAAGGGAATCCATTACTATGATATCTGCAGCTGCAGCCAACAGGTCATTTCCCCTCATTACAATGCCTCCATCCGATCTTACAGATTCGGAGAAGTTTATGTCATAACCCTTGGACTTAAGCTCCTTAAGAGCTCCTTCTACCTTACGCGCACCATCGATGTTCAAAATGCCTACTGTAGGATTTTCAACACCAATCGCTTTAGCCGCAATGATTCCGTACAGTGTATTTTTAACCAAGCCTTCTACTCTGTTTGTTGAAGATGTGCCCGTTGTAGCAGCCATGATAAGCTCTTTGCCAAAGCCCGGTGTAACAACTCTGCCCACGGTAGATACGCCTATGGGGAAATTATAATGCATTGTTACAGCAGCATCCAGTTCGCCGGCTTGAAGCATTGCATCCATTTTGTGATGCATTTCTTCTTCATTGTTCACTTCTACTATTCTTAGTGCAGTATCCGCCTTTGGTCCAATAAGTACAATCTCAAAATCGCTATATTTCTTCGCAGCCATTTCTGCACCTTTAACCAGCTCTGCAGTGCCATGCTCGCTTCCTAAGGTAGTAAGCCCGACTTTTACCCTGCTGCCAAAATTACCTGTTTTCATGGCATCTGCTATTTCATTGAAAACTTCACCTATGATAGTTTTTACATTGTTATCCGACATATCATCCACCCCCTACTTTCCACTGAGTAAGAAGGTTGCGAATTCTTTCATAGCATCGGCTACCATTCCTTTGATTTCATCCTTGGACACCGCTTCAGTCTGTTCTATACCGCCTGAATTCTTTTCCATAACGATGGAAACTCCATCAAATTGATTCGTCATTCTGCCTAAAAATAAACTTCCCTTGCCAACAATCATCGCTCTTTGAATTTTGCCGTCCATCATCATCTCTCTGGCAGCGCCAACGAAAGGAACACCTGAGGGAATATGTCCTTGAGTAGGTGAGAAGCCGGGCATACCATGCTTTGAAATAAAGCTGTTCATTGCAGTTTTTTCGATATCTCCTCTTTTTGCACCCAAAGCAGCAATCATTTTAAAGTTTGCCAAAGGAACATCACCTGCTCCTGCCGGCTCAGTTATTTCAGGGTTCTGCATTTCTACAGAGTACTTATCTATGTCTGTTATCTTTAAGCCTGCTGCATCCAAAGGTTTTGTAATTAATGACTCCATCACAGCTTGAGGTGAAGAACCGGTTCCTACAGTATGTCTGCCAACCACGTCTGTCCTCAATACCGGACTTACTCCGTCATTTTCAGTAATCAGTACTGCAAATCCACCCAGACAATCCTCCAATACTGGAAGTCCTTTGTTGACGTGGTCTCTGGCATTCATTCCAAGCTTTGCAGTTGCTCCGCCTGCGACTACTGCAACACTCTTATAAACGCCTGCCTTCACTAGAGCTGCCGCATTAATGATTGCATGGGTAGGTGCCGCACAGAAGCCTCTTAAGTCTGAGCCTGTTGCGCTTACTGCCCCTGCTATTTC
>JAQSYD010000121.1 GCA_029256325.1 Clostridia bacterium | reverse complement strand
TTAACCATTTCAATTCATTATAAACTGATTTTTTCAATTTTAACTTTTGTAAATGGCTGTCTGTGACCTTGCTTCTTTCTATAGTCCTTCTTTGGCTTGTACTTGAATACTACAACTTTCTTTTCCTTACCTTGTTGAAGAACAGTACCTTCAACCTTAGCGCCTGAAACTACAGGTGCTCCGATTTGAAGCTCACCATTATTTGATACAACAAGTATTTCATCAAATACGATCTTCTCGCCAGAAGCAACGTCAAGCTTTTCTGCATACATTAGGCTTACACCTCCTATAATAAGTCTCGCCGGATGCTAGGTAAAATTTAAACCCGTTCCGTGCGGATACGCCTACATCAATATACTTTACCATAGCTTCATTTGTTTGTCAATTATATGTTTCGTGCTTAACATTTTCCTATTTCATCTTAGTCTGATAAAATTTTACCTTCTCCATTGCAATGAGGACAATCACTCATAAAAGCACTATCGACTCTTTGACGAACCTTTTTCCTCGTCATTTCAACCAAGCCTAAGTGCGTAATTCCTAAAACATTGGATTTAGTTCTGTCTTTTTTTAAAGAATTTTTCAGTGCTTCCAATACAACTTCTTCATGCTGCTTCTCATGCATATCTATAAAATCTATGATGATGATTCCACCTATATCACGTAGTCTAAGCTGCTTAGCAATTTCTCGGGCTGCCTCTACATTAGTTTTTAATACCGTATCCTTTAAGTCGATACTTCCCACAAACTTACCGGTGTTTACATCTACAACCGTCAGCGCTTCAGTTTGATCAATGACAAGATATCCGCCTGATTTAAGCCATACCTTACGCGTCAACACTTTGCTAATTTTTGATTTTATATCATAATATTCTAAGATTTCATAAGCCTTATCGAAATGTTCAACTTTCTTTACAAAATCCTCAGATAATAATCCGACAAACTTCAGTATATTATCATACTCTTCTTTATCATTTATCACAAATTTATCAATATCATTGGTAAACATATCACGAACTGTTCTATACACGATATTGATATCCTTATGTACGATTCGAGGAACTGAACCGCTTTGCTGCCCTACTTTAATGTTTTCCCACAGCTTGCTGAGAAAAACAATATCTTCGCAGATTTCCTCTTCACTGCAGCCCTCTGCAGCTGTGCGTATGATGACACCCATGTTCTCTGGCTTGCATTGTGTTGCTAAAGCTTTTAGCCGTTCTCTTTCCTGCTCGTTTTCTATTCTCCTTGATATGCCTATGTATTCTACCGTTGGCATAAGTACAATAAATCTACCAGGCAGCGTTATATGCGTTGTCACTCTGGCACCTTTTGTATTGATAGGTTCTTTAACCACCTGTACTACAATTTCCTGGCCTACCTTTAGGAAATCATTGATATTGATATTCTTGTATTTGTCTGCATACTCACTTTCTTCTTCCTCCCCAATATAGGTATTGGGGATGGCGTCCTTGACGTATAAAAAAGCATTTTTATCTATACCAATATTTACAAAAGCAGCTTGCATTCCGGGCAGCACATTTTCAACCCGTCCTTTGTATATATTGCCCACAATGGACTGGTTATTATGCTTTTCAACATATAGCTCTGCCAGTTCTTTCTCCTCCAGCAGCGCTACAGTGGTATTCTTAACTCCAATGTCTATTATTATTTCCTTCATTAATACATGCTCCTTCTTCAAGAAATGCTAATCTCTGTATTGAAGCAAATCTATTAATTTTCCATCTTGTTCAACAAAGACTTCTTCACGGGTAATGGTTGTTCTGTTAAAATTTAAGCCTACATAATCACTAAAAGCCTGCATGAGCATTTCGGGCTTTAAATTTGCCTTGCTTCCACTGTGCAGCAAACAGGAAAAAATGCAGATTCCATCTTGGCATCCATCAAAATTCATTTCCAAAATCATAGGTCTTATATCCACTTCTTTGATTTGAAAATTCTTTTTAGGCTGCTTCTTTTGCGCCAAAATTTGTTCTTGGTTGATAAAGCTGTTTAATTTTTCTTTTAGCTCTTTTGTATCAGCATCATCTATATATGCCTTTATTGAATATTTGGCATGAGTAATCAAAGCCATTGCACTTTTAAACTTTTCAGGCAGCTTTATGGCCCCCAATACCTTTATTCCCATTGGCATATATTGATTGAGCTTATCAACAAGCTCTGAAAGAGGAACTTCCTGAGCCAGGTTAATATCTACATATTCAGCCAAGCTTATTACGCCAAGACTTAAGGGTGCACCGAAGCTCATTTCCGGGTGGGGATTAAAACCTCCGCTGTATGCAATAGGTACTTCAGCTCTTCTTACCACTCGCATGAAGGTTCTCATTAAGTCTAAGTGAGAGATATATTTAACCTCACTGCCTTTTGTAAATTTTAGTCTAACATTGATCATTTACATACACCGCCTTCTTCCAAAAGGTTAATGCCACAGCCGGTGCATACCGTTCTGCAATCTCTTGTCAATTCTGCTTTCAGGGATTTTTTATACTCACTCTTCAAAAACTTTTTGGTAATTCCCACATCTATGTGATCCCAAGGCAGCGTCTCATCCAAGTCTCGTCTTCTATAGGCATAAAACTCAGGGTCTACACCACATTGTTCAAAAGCTTCCATCCATTTATCAAATTTAAAATGTTCATCCCAGCCATCAAACTTGCAGCCTAACTCCCAAGCCTTGATCAGCACTTCATTTACCCGCCTGTCGCCCCTTGCAAAAACCGCTTCCATATAACTTACATAAGGTTCATGCCAGTTGACTTTCACTTGTTTTTTCTTCAAAGCTGCTCTCAGCTGCTTTTGCTTTTCCACTAAAGTTTCAGGTCTATCTTGTGGCTCCCACTGGAATGGTGTAAAAGCTTTAGGTACAAAGGATGAAGCCGCCACATTCACGTTCAAGCCCTTTGGCCTTCTTTCCTTCGGAACCTCGAAATATCGGTCAAGTACCTTGCATGCCAAGTCTGCTATACCCTGTACATCCTCTAGAGTCTCTGTTGGCAGCCCAATCATGAAATATAGCTTTATGCTGTTATAACCTGTTTCAAAGGCATCGCCTACAGATTTAATTAAATCCTCTTCTGTTACACCTTTGTTGATAACATCTCTCAACCTTTGAGTTCCAGCTTCAGGTGCAAAGGTCAAACCACTTTTACGCACCTTTTGCACTTCTTCTATAAGCTTGAGGGAAAATGAATCAATACGCAAGGAGGGCAGAGAAAGTGCCACTCTCTTGGATTCATATTTTGACATAAGCTTTTCCACCAGCTCCTGCAGCCTTGAATAATCGCTGGTTGACAGAGAGGACAATGAAATCTCCTCATAGCCCGAGCTTGCCAGAAGCTTATCTGCTATTTCAACCAGTTCATCTATCTCTCGCTCTCTTATGGGACGATATACCATCCCCGCCTGACAGAATCTACAGCCTCTTGTGCAGCCTCTGAAAATCTCCAGCATGATTCTGTCATGAACCACTTCGATATAAGGAACGATAATTTTATCAGGGAAATATGAATTTTCCAGGGATTTTACGACTCTTTTTTTAACTTTTTTCGGCACATCCTCATAAAGTGGTGTTACTTTGCTTATAGTATTGTCCTCATTATATTCTACATGATACAAAGAGGGTACATAAACACCCTTTATTCCTGCAGCCATTCGAAGAAACTCTTGTCTAGACTTTCCACTGGCTTTCCATGTTTTGTATGTCTCCATAATTTCCAGCAGCAGCTCTTCACCCTCACCCAAAGCGAATAAATCAATTACTCCTGCCAAAGGCTCCGGATTATATGCACAGGGACCTCCTGCGATAACAAAAGGTTGTCCTTCTTTTCTATCCTGTGCTCTAACAGGAACTCCTGCAAGATCCAGCATATTAATAATATTTGTATAGCTCATTTCATATTGTAGTGTAAAGCCTATGAAATCAAAGCTATCAATGTAATCTCTGCTTTCTAAGGCAAAGAGCTTTACATTGTTTTCTCTCATTTCCTTTTCCATATCGGGCCAAGGAGTAAAAACTCTTTCACAGTAAATATCCTTTTGGTCATTTAATAAGTGATACAGTATTTTGATTCCCAGGTGAGACATGCCTACCTCATAGACATCAGGAAAACAAAATGCAAAACGTATATCAATACCTTCCAAGCTTTTATGTACACTATTCCATTCATTGCCTACATATCTTCCGGGTTTTTCAACTTTAGGAAGTATATCTTCGTAGATAAATTCCTTTATATTATCATTGATCATTGTTAACCTCCGTGCTTATCTATATGTTTTGCACTAAACAACTTAAAATAACTCAATGAGTATAGTGCGAAGCATTTGCTTAACTTCATATGTAATGAAATATATACTTTTGATCACGCAAACAGATGCATCTGCTGTTATTGCATTCATAGTTTTTTTCATAGCACATATTGTGTTTATCATTTATATTATTACATAATTATTGCTTTAATACTATATTTAATGCTATTTTTTTATCTGCGTTATTCTGCTGTCATAGCCATATTTCAAGAATGCGTCCATAATATCAGCCTCACTCAGAATTTTGATAATACGACCGGAGGCATCCAACACATGCACGAAACAAACCGTATTAGGGCTAAATTGATTGGCCGTAAATCTAATCAAGGTATCTTCATGCACATTGATGATTCTTGTTCTTAATCGTTTTCTGTTTGAATGATTTTTTTTATAATTGTTTTTATGCAGCAAATAATAGTATGAGCAATATTTCATTTCCTTATGACAGCCCATATAGATAAAAACTCCTGTTATGATATACGCAGCACTGCTGCTTCCTCTGACTATCAGAATGATATTATACAGCACTAGTCCTATTGCAATCAGCCGACCTGATATGACCATTGTTTTGGTAGCTTGCTTATAGCTCATATGGTGGAGCAAAATGTTTCGCAGGATCCTTCCGCCATCTAGAGGTAATGCAGGCAGTAAGTTAAAAGCCATCAATATAAAATTAAACTGCGCTATGGTACTAAAAAATGTACTGTCCAGGGCAAAAATTGTACCTATAGCTGCTATGATTCCGCTGACTGCAGGCCCCGCCACAGCAATAAAGGCTTCGGTATAACCGCCATACTTCGTAATATCCTCCATCTTAGCTACTCCGCCGTAAGGAAAAAGCTCTATTTCTTCTACCCTGATACCTAATAGCTTAGCAATGATTGCATGTCCTATTTCATGGAGCAGCACGCTTACAAAGATTGTTATACTTTGATTTATATAGCCTGTATATAAACTAGCAAACAAAAAAAGGATAAAAAATAAGTTCAATTTTATCCTTACCATAAAAGCCCCCATGCAACCATTATTTATGTATACTTAATCGTGCTATATGTCACTGAATAGAAGCGCTATTCAGCTTTTCAAGGGGATTCACCGATTGACCATCCTCTTGAATTTCAAAATGAAGATGAGGACCGGAGGTAATTCCAGTATCCCCTACTTCAGCTAAAATATCTCCTTGAGAAACCTTCTGCCCTTGCGTCACTAAAGTTTTAAAGCAGTGTGCATATACAATATCATATTTACCGGCAGTAACCCTTACGAATTTTCCATTGTACTCATCTTCTCCCACCTCTTCAACGGTTCCTTTTGTTGCTGACTTGATAGGGGTACCGATTTCTGCGTCTATATCGATCCCGGTATGAAGCTTTACAGTATTAAATACTGGATGCGTTCTTTCTCCGAAAGGTGAGGTTATAACACCTTCTACAGGCATTATAAAAGTAATATCTGTGTTGTCTTCTTCAATGCCCAAGGTTTTTTTAGTATCAGGTATGATTGTCTTTATATTCTTGAAAGTATCCACCGCTGTATTAAGGCTGATGTTCCAGCTTACTACCTCCTTTACACTCTTGGATATGTTATTTGTTAACACAGTATCCACTTTGTTTATCAATAATAGCATTGCAACTATTATTAATGTAACAAAGGTCTGAAGCAGCAGTTTATCAAAGTAAGTCCTTTCCCCGAACTTCTTAAATTTGAAAATGTCTCCGACTTTCTTGTATTCATTTACATACTTTATTTGCGGAGTCTCATCAAAGTTGTTGTTGTCCATAAAATCTCCTCCCTGGTTTATTACTTATAGCATTTGATATCTATTATATTTAAGGAAGCAAGCTTTTATGACGGAAAAAAAACTGCTGATTTAAATCAGCAGTTAAAATTTACCATTATCTTTCATTTTTTTAATGGGTATGTTAGCAACCAAGGCAGGAACTGAAGTGTCATCCACATCCCTTTTCGTCCTTGTAAGCTTAATCTCTAATCCCGCTTCATCAATCTCCATGTAGTCAGAAATAACTCCTATAATCTCTGACTTTATCATTTCAAGAAACTGAGGAGAAACATTTGCACGGTCATGGATCAATACCAGCTTAAGACGTTCCTTAGCTATATCTTTACTGTTATCACTTTTGCTAAACATTTTAAATAGGTCCATAACTTCTCCTCCTTCTTTACTTCTTCTTTCCAAAACCAAACATTTTTGCCAGCTTTGACATAAAACCTTGGTCTGATTCCAGATTCATAAATGGTACATCTTCGCCTAGTATTCTCTTCACTATATTTCTATAAGCTTGTCCTGCAATTGAATCATTATTTGTTACAGCAGGTTCTCCTCTATTTGTCGAAACAATGATATGCTCGTCATCTGGAACAACCCCAAGCAGCTCAATTGCCAGAATATCAATCATGTCATCGATATTCATCATATCTCCGCGTTTAACCATATCAACTCTTAGTCTATTGATTACAAGCTGAGGATTTCTCAACCCATTTGCTTCTAACAATCCAATGATTCTATCGGCATCTCTAACAGCTGATACCTCTGGAGTTGTAACAACTATAGCCTTATTCGCTCCTGCAATGGCATTCTTAAAGCCTTGCTCAATACCTGCCGGACAGTCTACGATTACATAATCGAATTCCTTAGCAAGCTCTGATGTCAGCTCCTGCATTTGCTGTGGTGTAACTGCATTTTTATCTTTTGTTTGCGCAGCAGGCAGTAAATACAGGTTAGAATACCTCTTATCCTTGATTAAAGCTTGTCTAAGCCTGCAAACTCCATCAACTACATCAACCAAGTCATACACGATTCTGTTTTCTAATCCCATAACTACGTCAAGATTTCTTAGACCGATATCTGCATCAACCAATACTGTACTTTTACCTTCCAAAGAAAAGCCTGTTCCGATATTTGCAGTGGTAGTAGTCTTACCAACACCACCCTTACCGGAAGTAATTACAATTACTTCACCCATAGTACACCCTCCATTACATAAACATGTAGTTTATTTTGTTATTTTAAAATTTTTTATCTATTTGGCAGATATGGCTCAACAAGAATCAACCCTCTTTTTACAACTGCCATTTCGGGTACAGAGGTTCTAATTCCTAAGCCATCAGGTGATCTGGTAATAATGTCTCCAATTCTTATCTGTGCAGGAAGCAGGTTTAACGCTGATACAAATGCCCCATAATCTCCATTAGAGCCTGCATGGGCTACACCTCTCATCGTTCCCATTACAACAATACTGCCTGTTGCTTTAATCTGAGCACCAGGATTTACATCTCCAATAATAACAATATTTCCATTATACTCAATAAGCTGTCCCGACCGGACAGTCGCCCTTACCATCAGTACCTTATCCTGTATAACATTATCATAGGGAAGCTTTTCATAGGCTGTATTTTCTTTCGCTTCCTCCTTGTCTGAAAGCAAGTCCGTGTCCTGTGTATAATCTCCAAGTACTGACATGCCATAATCATTCTCCACTAAATCCTTTAACTCGTCAAATTCTTCTCTCGTTAGCTTTTTACCTTTAAAGTTTACAATTTTAGCTCCTTCAAAAAAGCGTTTGGAAGGCTTGATTTTATCCTTAAGATTATCTTTGATTTTGTCTAAATCCATATCCTCTTTTATGAGTATGTAAAGACCTTCCTTAGTTCCCTTAACGTATCGCAAATAATTTCAGATTTATGCATACCATATAAATTTCTTCAAAAGCTTTATAAATCCTTCTTTTTCGCGCAAATAAAGGAACAAAATTTATAGGTGATTGTCTAAAAATATGATGTTATAAACGCAATATCAAAAGGCTTGAAATGCACATCATCATTTCAAGCCTTTTTAGTCCTTTTATTTTCCTACTGAATCATGTCGTTTATTGGTGTAATATTATCTCTAACCTCTTCTGCTGTCAGATATTGTTCTATTATTGCCCGGGCAATTGGCGCGGCATAATTTCCGTGTCCCCCTTGCACAACAACAGCAGCTACAGCTATTTCCGGCTTGTCATAAGGTGCATAAGCGACAAACCATGCGTGATTATCTGCATTATATGCTTGAGCCGTTCCAGTCTTGCCGCCTGTAGGAATTGTACTTCCTATAAATTCATTGTAACCGGTTCCTCCGGGATTCGTAACTGCCAGCATCCCCTTTTTTATTGCTTCAATACTGCTTAATTCCATCTCAATTTTTTCTACGATTTCGGGCTTTTTATCCACCTTTACGGTACCATCATAGCTTACAACCTTTTCAACGATATAAGGTTTATATCGGGTACCGCCATTTACCATGGCTGAAATATAATTTGCAATTTGTATAGGCGTAGTCGTATTAAAGTTTTGTCCAATCGTTGACTGTACTGTATCATAAAGCATCCATTTGCTTTTTACAATATAGGCACTTATGATATTGTTGGTTACGCTTTTATCAAGACCAAGCGCCTGCAATTCAGCTCTAATCTGACTGTACTCCATATCCTTGTAAATATATGCGTTTATCTCATTACGAAGCTTTTCATCCTCGATCTTCAGTGTATACTTCAAATAATAATTAAGTCTGTTTTTATAAAGCTCTTTCTTATAAGTAGGTCCGCTTACAATACCGCTGCCTTCTCCTGTTAATTCTATGCCTGTCTCTTCCCCAAGTCCAAATAGCTTTGCATATTTCTCAAAGACATCACCGCCCATTCTACGACCTACCTCGAAGAAATAGTAGTTGCATGATTTTTGTATTGCTTTATTAATATCTACATAACCATGGGTGCTGCGGCTGCTTTTCCATATAGCACAAGAAGGAGCATAGCCTCCACCAACCTCAAAGGGTCCCTTATCAATAATGATTTCTGTTGGCGTGATGCTATGGTTCTCCAAACCAGCTATCCCTGCCACCATTTTCATAACGGAACCTGGAGGCAATGCTGTAGTAATCGCATTATTAATAAGAGGCTTCGGTGCATAGGATTCATTTGTAGATGGCTGCAATGCCTTCCAATCTTTTGTACTGATACCGGAAGCAAATAAGTTAGGGTCATAGGATGGATAGCTGGCTAAAGCCAACACCCGTCCTGAGTTAATGTCTAAAGCTACTACAGCTCCCGAGGTCGCATTTGGATATGAATCAACTCTCTTCGTCTTATCGCCTTTCTGTATTGTTTCCAAGGTTTGTTTAAGGGCATCCTCCGCAACCTTTTGAAGCTTATAATCTATAGTAAGGAAAATGGTATCTCCCGGAGTCGGTTCCTCCTCACTAACGGTATCAATCATAACTCCATCCACATCTATTTCGATTTGCCGAGAGCCATCCTTACCCTTTAGATATTCTTCCATGGTAGCCTCAATACCGGATTTTCCGATCATATGCTGTCCCGTATATCCCTTCTCTGCTAAGGCTTCCAATTCTGCACCTATTTTACTCATATAGCCCAAAATATGCGCAGCAAAGTCCAAATTTGGGTATTCTCTAATTGGTTTTTGTATGATTTCAACACCGGGTAAAAATATTCTGCTTTCCTCTAACTGTGCTCTTGTTTGTTCGCTTATGTTAGACGCTATTTCAACAGGCTCATAGGCCTTGTATATATTCTGACTCAAAAGATAACGTACTGATAATATTTTCTTTGCTTCCTCATCGCTATACCCATTTGGGTCACCCAATTGCAATCTTGGAATATTATAATTGGCTGTCAGCTTGTTAAATACTTCTTCTGCTGTAACAGTTTCATCAAATTTTTTATTCTTTTTCCACTTTGCTTCGTCTTTTCTGAAGGTAAATTGATTATCCTCCAGACTAAAGGGAAGCTCAATTCCATATTGCACAGTAAGCATCTCATATGCTTCTAAATCCAGCATTTCTTCCGGAATCTCATTATCCAGTCTAAATTGAGTGAAAGCTTCTTGTACTGTAGCATTATCAGGTATATTATATTTTCTCTTCCAATTTAATTCATCCTCCAGAAAAGAAAATCGAATGGGATTTATCAGTATAGGAATTTCGTCCTTAAAGGTGTCTCCATTTCTTTCGATAATATTAATCGCCGTTAAAGCAATTTCATTGATGTCCGTTTTGGGCAAATCGGCTTTCATGATGTTTACCGAATAACTCATTTTATTGCCTGCTAAGGTTCGGCCGAATCTATCGGCGATGGTGCCTCTTGGCGCATCAATTCTGATAACTCTTGTTCTGATGTTTTCTGCTCTGTTTTTGTAATAATCTCCCTTTACAATCTGTAAATCAGCCAAACGAAATATAAGCAATAATGCTATCAATACAATTATTGCTCTTAAATAATCCAGTCTGCTTTTAAAATACTTTTTAAACATGATAACCACCTAGTTGTTTTGCATTGAACACCTTATATTTAACAGAAGGTGCAAAACATTTTCCTTTATTCATATGTTGTGAAAAATACCGTTGTGATTGTACTAAAGTGGATACTTCTAATAATTTTGTATTGATAATACTTTTTCACAATATATAACTCTTTTCTCTCCATTCCTTAATACAATCTATTTTGCATAAACTTCTTGCCATTCAGATGCAGGAAGTATCTGTAAAGAATTGCACCTAATACTGCATTATATATGCCCTGCGGCAGTATTAGAGTAAAAAGTATATGCCCGTACGAGACGCCATCATGCAGCAAATTACCTGCTAAATACATAATCAAATAATAAATATGCTGATATACAAAAACTGCAGCGAAATTAAACAAGGCTGGCGGCAATATGCTGTCTTTAAATACATTTTCATGGGCCTGACCTAATAAATAGCCTGTTATCATATAAGAAAATGCATTTACTCCCAATACTCTTCCATAAAGGATATCTATGAGTAAGCCTGATGCCAACCCGATTGCAGAACTATAAGCGCCACCCTCCAGTATTGCATAAGATATAACCAAAATTATAACAAAATCCGGTTTTATACCTTGTATTCTTAAAAACTGAAAGAGTGTCGCTTCTAAAATCACATTAAGCAATACGAGTCCCGATATTACAAGTGTTTTCATATAAACCTCACTGGCTTGAGCCTCTAACTATATATACTTCCTCGAGTCGCTTAAAGTCTGCAGCCGGATCAATATGCACCAGCTTCTGCAGCTTTCGTTCTTGCTTTTCTACACTTCTTACCTTGCCAATATATAGATTTTTAGGAAAGGTGCTGTAGCCCGAGGTGCTTATTTCATCACCCTTCGCGATATCTGCTTCAATCGGCATTACCGCAATGATCTCATCGTCAGAGCTTCCTGATACAATACCAAGGTCTCTCGTTCTATCAACGATGATACTAACAGAGCTTCTTTGATCTACTAACGCCATGAATTTGGCGTAATTGCTGCCGACCTCAATAACCCTGCCCACCAAATATCCATTGCCCCATATAATAGCATCGTTTGCTTGTACGCCATCCTTCGAACCCTTGTCCAAGGTATAAACATCAAACCAATTACCTGGGTCAACCCCTGTAACATTTGCTCCTGCAATAAAGGTCAGCTCCTCATTGGTCTCTTTAAAGCCCAAAAGACTTCGAAGTCTATTGTTTTCAGAAGCAAATTGAATCAGCTTCCTGTTTTCTTCCTGAAGCCTGTTTAACTCTTCTTTCAAGATTTCATTTTCCTGCTTCAGACCCTTTATTTGAAATAAACTTTCGAAGGAACCACTAAAAAATTCTCCAACAGAATAAAATACGTTTTGTATAGGATTAAGCACAGTACCCAACGCGCCTTCTATAGCCGTAGGTCTTGTCCTACCTCCTGCCGTAAAAGCTATCACTAGCATCAATATAATGGAGACTGTTATTATAAATGTCAAGAGCTTATTATTAAATAGCTTCATATACCTCACTCCATATTCAAATACATGGCCAATTGTATAAATTGGCCACTCTTTATAGCTTAATATTTTCTTGAATATTGAGACCTATTGATTTCCTCAAACTGTTCCAAGGCTTTTCCAATTCCCATTACAACACATTCCAAAGGATTGTCAGCTACATTCACAGACATGCCGGTTTCTTTTTTTACTAACTGGTCTAGTCCGTGAAGCTGTGCGCCGCCTCCTGACAGCATAATTCCTCTATCCATGATATCAGCAGCAAGCTCAGGTGGAGTTTTCTCCAAAGTGCTCTTTATGCCATCTATGATTTGAGCTATCGGTTCTCTTAAAGCTTCCAGTATTTCATCTGAAGAAATAGAAATGGTCTTTGGAAGTCCTGTAACTAAATCTCTACCCTTAATATCCATATTTCCATCAATGGAACCCGCAAAAGCAGAACCGATTGTAATTTTAATCTCTTCTCCGGTTCTCTCACCTATGGCAAGATTATATACTCTTTTTACATAATTAACAATAGCTTCATCTGATTTGTCACCTGCAACCCGAATAGATTTACTGGTAACAATTCCACCCAATGATATAACGGCAATCTCAGTAGTACCACCGCCCATATTTACGATCATGCTGCCCGTAGGCTCTCCAACTGGCAAACCTGCACCAATAGCTGCTGCCATAGGTTCCTCTATAACCTTCGCTATTTTAGCTCCCGCTTGCTGAGCAGCTTCTTCAACTGCACGTCTTTCTACCTCTGTTATCCCCGATGGGACACTGACCAATACTCTTGGTCTCCCAAACATGGATGTTCCAATAGCCTTTCGGATAAAGTACCTCAGCATATCCTGTGTAACTGAAAAATCAGCAATTACACCATCCTTCATAGGCCTAATAGCAACGATGTTTCCAGGTGTTCTACCTATCATTTTCTTTGCGGCATCTCCTACTGCAAGTACATTATTGCTTTCTTTTCTCATAGCTACAACAGATGGTTCTCTAACTACTATTCCTTTTGTTTTAACAAAAACCAATGTATTCGCTGTACCTAAATCTATTCCAATATCTTTTGCAAAAAAATTAAATACTCCCATTATTCCTTGCTTCCTCCTTATAGATCTTCCTGGCTTGTAATCTAAAATATTCCTTTATCTTTTAAGCTGACATACTTTCCATCTCCAATAATAATATGATCAACCACTTCTATTCCTAAAATCTTTCCACCCTCTACCAGTCTATTCGTAATATTCATATCTTCTTGACTGGGTGTGGGATCTCCACTGGGATGATTGTGAACAAGTATAAGGCTGGCACAGGACTTTTTAATAGCCGGTGCAAAAACCTCTCTTGGATGTACAATGGAAGAATTTATGCTTCCAACTGAAATTTCCTCTATGCTGACCAATCCACATTTTATATTAAGAAGTATTGCCTTCATGTATTCCTTTTTAAGATATCGCATGTCTTCCATCACAACATTAGCTGCATCTCTTGAGCATCTGATGAAGACTTCTTTTTTATAGGTTTGAGTGGCCAATCTTTTGCCCAACTCTACTGCCGCCTTAAGCTGTGCTGCTTTGGCTGGTCCTATGCCATGAATGCAGCTTAATTCTTCTGCTTTGCTTTCAAGTATAAAACCAATACCATCTTGCTGCTTAAGCAACTTGTACGCAATATCGATTGCACTTTCATTTTTTGTTCCTGTTCTTAATAGTATTGCCAACAATTCTGCGTTTGATAATACTTCAGCTCCGTATTTTGTTAATTTTTCACGAGGCCTTTCATTCTCCGGCAGTTCTTTTATTCTTGGCTTTAAGTAGGATATACTCATTTACAGCACAACCTTTACAGTTTAAATCAAATCAGGTTTATTCCAAATTGCTTCATAATGGTGAACAGTTTACTAATAGGTAAGCCCACAACATTAAAATAACAGCCCTGAATTTTTTCAACAAATAAAGAGCCTATTCCTTGTATTGCATAAGCTCCAGCTTTGTCCATAGGTTCTCCACTAGATATATAATTCATTATTTCTCTGTCTTCAAGTTCTCTGATCCATACCTTTGTGCTTTCATGCATGGTGATCGCTTTTCCTGAGCTTCCCTGTATTACGCTTAGTCCAGAAATAACTTGATGCTCTTTATTACTTAAAGTTTTAAGCATGTGATAAGCATCTTCATCAGAGCTTGGCTTACCCATGATGTCATTACAATAAACAATAGTATCTGAGCCAATGACATAGGTGTCCTCTGATAAACTTCCTTTAAGCCTTTCAAATACGTCCAAAGCTTTCATATATGCAAAATGCTCTGCCAGTACACAGGGTTCTATATCCATGAGTTTTTCTTCAAAATTTGATGGCACTACCTCAAATTTCAAATTGAGTTGATTTAGTATTTCTCTTCTGCGGGGAGAATTAGAGGCTAGTATGATGTTCATAATTCACTTCCTATTTGAATGTTTATATTCATCCTTTATCCTATGCTTGGTTTATATATTCTGTGTATTTTACCAGTTCCTTTTATAGAAAAATATTGCTATTAAAATACCTAGTATACTAAACATATTGATGTCAAATCTAAAGCCAAAAGTAAGTTCTAATATTTTTAAATCCCATGTATGTGTACTTACTCCCAGATTCATACCATACTTTAATATTGGTATATATTGGCCTAGAAGTTCACCCAGGAATCCTCCTATGACGATACCTGAAACAATCATCAAAAAAAGTATCCATCCATTACCTTTGCTATAGCCTTTAGACATTTGACCCATCTCCTTCAATATTATATTTTCCCCACTTTTAAGGCAAACCAAACAGGAAGTAAAAAAGACTTTTAAAGAAACAAACTAAATTAAGGTTGTCTTTTATGATACTCGCTACGGAACATGCAAATTAAGGTGTATTAGATGTTCCTACTCGTATTAAAAAAGACTTTTAAAGAAA
>JAQSYD010000120.1 GCA_029256325.1 Clostridia bacterium | reverse complement strand
CATTGACACCCTGTACATATAGAAGTGCCTGAAATTTCTCTCCTTCTTTGGGAGCTCTGGTTATTCCGGTAACTTTGTCTCCTGTTCTCAAATTAAATCTTCTGATTTGAGATGGAGATATGTATATATCCCTATCACCTGACTGATAATTGTCAGATCTCAAAAATCCAAAACCATCCGGCAGAATTTCTAATATTCCGTCTGCCCTGCCACCTTGTTCAACATCCTTACTTTCTAAAAATCGCTTTTCCGCATCACTAAGGGGCTTCTTTACTTCCTGTTTTACTTCTTGCTTTTCTACTTGTTTTTCTGCTTCAGCATTGAGCACTTTTTCCTGCTGTGACGGCTGTTGTTGCTGCAAAGTGACCTCGGGAGCTTCTTCCTTAATAATGCCCTGCTCTACCTTGGCCTTATGAATGGTATTTAGTATTTCCTGTACCAATTCATCTTTTTTATATTTGTAGCAGCTTTTTATGCCCATGGCCTTTGCCATTTCTCTTAAATCGTTCATGCTTTTTTCCATTAACTCGTTCAAGTGACTATCACCCCTCTATTGAATTATTACCAAAATATCGAATATAATGCAAAACCAAATCTATACGAATTCAAAAGCACGAGTTTGAAGCTCGTGCCGCAAAAATTTCAATTATATTTTAAAAGTACTGTTTGCAATACTAGTAATTTCCGATATTTACATCTACAAAACTATATCTTGAGATTTATATCTCTAATACATTGATCAGTTCCTGTAAATCTCTCTCATGCTTTTGTGCCACTTCTTCAACCAAGGTTTTATTGCCAACAAAAGCAATATCCATTTGGCTGGCAGGGCAAGAAAGTATTTTAACCTTTTGCGTCAAGGCCTGTCTAGAATCGAACATATACAAATGATCCTTCTCACAAACAATACACGGAATATATATTCTAAAGTTTTTGCAATTGCTGCTCTTTACGGTCATTACCGTCCTACCGCAGCTGCATTTTACTTCATACATGCCGCTTCTTGACAGGTTAAATAGCGATATTTCATTCATAATCAGCTTTCCGCAGTTGGTACATCTTACAGCGGCACCGATATTTGTATCAAAAAGCATCGTATTATCCCCCTCAATTATGCTATCCCCCTAGTTATATTATTATTATTTCTACATTCTCCATGAAAATCCTTTTATATCATGCAAAAGTTTGTTCGTATAATTATTTCAAAAACCATCAACAACATACAATATGTGACTTATAGGGGCTGGGAGCAAGTGCCATACCAAACACAGCGTTGTCATCCTAAGCACAGCGAAGGATCTTAAGATTCTTCACTACGTTCAGAATGACATACACTATATTCAGTATGGGCAGACTCATGTGTCAGCCCGCACAAAAATAATAATGGCAGGTTTTCACCTGCCATATGCCTTTACTTCAATCCTAAAATTCTTCTTGCTTCAGTTGGGTTAGCTACTTCTCTGCCGCACTCTCTTGATATTCTTGCGATTCTCTCAACCAGCTGTGCATTGGAATCTGCCACTACACCCTTTGAGTAGTAAATATTATCCTCAAAGCCTACTCTAACATGTCCGCCCATAACGATTGCCATGACTGCAAGAGGCAATTCATATCTGCCGATACCTGCAACTGTCCAAGTGCAATCCTGTGGTATGCTGGAAACCAGATACATCAGGTCTCTGGCTTCTCCAGGCATAGCGCCCGGAACACCCAATACAAAGTCAAAATGAATAGGCAGCTTTAGCAAACCCTTTTTCACCAGCTTCATGGCGTTATCTATCATACCTTTTTCAAATATCTCTACTTCAGGCTTAACGCCGTTTTCCTGCATGATTTTTGCAAAGCTCTCCATATACTCCTCAGAGTTCATGAATACATCATTGCCGAAATTGCAAGTACCTGTACTCAAAGATGCCATCTCAGGCTTCAGATATACAGGCTGTGTTCTCTCTTCCTTTGAGTGCCATACTGCACCACCTGTGGAGGGTTGGAATATGATATCGCATCTATCTTCTATCTTTTTCTTTATTTCTCTATAAACCTCAACATCCTGTGTTGGAGTTCCATCGGGTTTTCTTGCATGTATATGAGCTATGGATGCCCCTGCTTTCCATGCCTCATAGGCTGCATCTGCAATTTCCTCCGGTGATATGGGAAGGTTCGGCTGCACATCCCTTGTTACCTCTGCTCCGGTAAGACACGCAGTTATAATTAACTTTTCCACGTAAGCTCCTCCTTTAATGGATAAATAATCTATTCCAAGTAAATTATATTAGATTATCGAAGATTGTTCAAGATGTTCACGGAATGATACACGGGTCAACACATGGGTTGACCCCTACATACGAATTCACTTATTCAGTGGTAGGGGCAGACCCATGTGTCTGCCCGGATTTATCCATTACTTTTAATCATCGCCAGCACTGCTTCCTTCAACTTCTCCAATTTCGTGCTTGAATCCTCCATACTATCGCCTAGGACGGAATAATACAGCTTCAGCTTTGGCTCTGTGCCCGAAGGTCGGATGCAGAACCAGGATTGATCTTCCAATATAAAGCTAAGCATATTTTCCTTTGGCAGAGGGATGACCCCTTTATAATTCATATAGTCTCTGAACTCTGCCACCCGCACTCCATTCAGCTGGGAAGCAGGATTTTGCCTGATATCATTAATAAGACTTCTCATGCTTTCCATACCTTCTTTACCCTTAAAGGCGATGGAGCCAAGCCCCTCTTTGTAATAGCCATACTTGCTGTACAGCGCCAGCATCGCTTCATAAAGGCTCATATTTCTCTGCTTATAATATGCAGTCATTTCACAAATCAGCATAGAAGCGATGACAGCATCCTTATCGCGGACAAAGTCGCCTGCCAAATAACCGTAGCTTTCCTCATAGCCAAAAATAAATTCATTACTGCCTGTCGCTTTGAATTCCTTTATTTTTTCACCAATATACTTAAAACCGGTAAGCACTGAAATTACATTTGCACCGTAGCTACGGGCAATAGCTTCACCCAGCTTGCCTGTTACCACTGTATTCACAATGGTGCTTTTTGCATTGAGCTTATTTTGCTGCTTAAGGTTTGACAGCATATAGTCTATCAACAGCGCGCCTGTCTGGTTGCCTGTCAATACCACATACTCTCCCTCCATGTTTTTAACGACGGCACCAACCCTGTCACAATCAGGATCCGTACCAATGATTACATCTGCATTTTTCTCCTTTGCAAGCCGGATAGCCAAAGTAAAAGCATCATGCTCCTCGGGATTCGGATATTTAACTGTTGAAAAGTTGGAGTCAGGCAGCTCCTGCTCCGATACTACCGTAACATTGGTGAAGCCCATTTCCTTCAGTACCCTTCTGACTGGCAGATTCCCGGTACCATGAAGAGGCGTATAAACAACACTCAGGTCGTCTCCCAGCTGTCCTGCTATATCAGGATTAAGGGAAAGGCTCTTGACCTTTTCAATATAAATATCGTCAATTTCCTGTCCTACAAGCTGCAATAGCCCTTGTGCCTTGGCTTTTTCACTACTCATGCGCTTTATCTTACTGAAATTAGTGATAGAATTGACTTCTGCCAGCAATTCCTCCGCTATGGGTGAAACAATCTGTGCCCCATCACTCCAATACACCTTGTAGCCATTATACTCGGGAGGATTGTGGCTGGCTGTAACAACGATTCCCGCTGCAGCACCCAGTTCTCTCACAGCAAAGGAAAGCTCCGGTGTCGGACGCAGATCCTCAAACAAAAAAACCTTTATGCCATTGCCGTTCAAAACTGCCGCAGCTTCTGCTGAAAATTCCTTGGAAAGCCGCCTGGAGTCATAAGCTATAGCTACACTTGGATTGGCTATGCCCTTTTTAATTATATAGCTTGCCAGGCCTTGAGTTGCCCTGCCTACAGTATAACAATTCATTCTGTTTGTTCCCGCACCGATGACCCCTCGCAAGCCTCCTGTGCCAAACTCTAAATCCTTATAAAATCTATCCTCAATTTCTATTACGTTGTTTTCAATTTTACGCAATTCTTCTTTTGTATCTTCATCAAAAATATCCTGAGTAAGCCATTGTTTGTATTTCATTTCAAAGCCCATCGTATACCTCCAATCATTTTCTGGCAGACACATGGGTCTGCCCCTACATATATTATACATTTTTTGATTAATTTAGAATATAGTTTAAAAATGAAAACCTGATTCCGTGGTGCCTGGCACCAAAAAGAAAGGATTTGCTTTCGCAAATCCTAATTGTTTAATATGATCAGGCTGGCTTTTAGCTTGCCTGCGTCTGTTACTGCAAATACTGTTACCGGATCTCCTTCTTTTAGCTTATCCATCGTAAGCTCCTCGAGATTGACATCGGTGATTCTGGAATCCGCTACAGATATTTCCTTTGTCTCTTCTTTTCCATCAGCACCGTATGTAGACAGTACGATGATTTCGAAGGTCTTGTTGATATACTTTATGGTACCATCCATTTTATTATTGGTTTCAGTTCTGATGGTAGTCAATTTAATGATCTCATCGTTTTCCAATTCAACCTTGACATGCATGCCCGGTCTCAAATCATATACATAAGAATCTTTATCGTTTATTAAGATATTTCCTGTGGCAATATCCTTACTGATAAAATACTGCTTTTGCTGACCATCCAAGCCGATCATGGTAACCTTTGGTGCTGCTGTTCTAGTATACATGATGCTCTCTATTACGCCGCTGTCCGTAGTGGTCGTGCTGTCAGCATTAATATCTAACACGTCCTCACCTGCAACTGTCATAAACACATTATCCCCTGCTTTGAGAGAATCATATTTCACAGAGCTTTTATTCTTTATAATTTTAGTTTCATTGGTTATGTAATATTTTCTGGAACCCACGTCTTTAATCTTTATGGTTAGCTCCAGCTTATCAGTGACCAGCAAGCTCTCTACAGTTCCTGTAATCTTTTTCATTTTGCTGTCTACAATAAGCTTTGAAACTTTTCCTTCCTTATTAAGATAAATGAAAACCTTATCTCCCTCTTTTATCTTCCAATAATAAGAGCTTACTTCTCCATCTATATCGCAGATGATATCATCGGCTACTGATAAATTCTTTTTTGTTGTTGTATTGTTTGCTCCTTGAACCTGGAATACGATTACACCATACTCAATGATGACTGATTCAACCTTGCCTGTGTAATTCGGCTGAACAACCGGTTCTGCTGGAGTTACCGGCACTTCCGGAGTCGGTGGTTCTGTTGGTTCTACCGGTATTGTCGGTACTGTAGGCTCTGTCGGAATAATCGGTTCTGTCGGTATTGGCTCTGTTGGTGTCGTTGGCCCAGCTGGTATTGTCGGATTTACTTCCTTATATTTATCACTTGCAACATCCAACATCTTTGCATAGGTTTCTCTGGTAATCAATTCATCGGGGTTAAAATTACCCTTTGCATCACCCTGGCTGCTCAACACACCGATATCGATTAAATATTTTATGTAAGCTTTATTTTCCTTAATAATAAACATGGAATCATTGTAGCCAAGAAAAACGATAGGCTTTGTTGCATCGTAAGTCACGCCAAAGGCTTTTGCCAGGTATGCGCTTACAACCTGCTTAGTCGCATAAGTACCTGCTGTCAATGCGCTTATATCGTTGGCAGATACAATTCCTGTTTCCAAGCAATAAGCTGTTTCTTGTCTTGCATAGGTTGGTACATTGTATTTGTCCAATACAGAATCCTTGTATTTGGCTTCTAATGCTGCCAAGTCATATTTTTCTTTTGCATTGGTCATTCTAGTAATAGATATCAAAGCTTGAAAATTGGTTACTTTATCCAAAGGCTTAAACAAGCTTTCTGATACGCCGTTCATTAAACCTTTATTATATACATTAATAATGTTCTGTCTTGCCCAGCTGTTATTGATGTCTGTAAACTTTATTATAGTAGCATCCGCATGTAAAACACTTATGGATGATAAAATCATAGCTACGATTAACAACAAGCTTAAGCTTTTTTTAATATGTTTCATTTTCATCCTCCTTATAATGAGTTAATTTTACTTAATATATTCTGTATTGTTCATCCAATTCCTCCTTAAAATTGGTATCTGTGCAATATTTCACAGCTGTTATACTATGCATGACGTAATGTTTCTGGGTTTTGTTCCTGCTTTTATGCAATTGAATGTGCATTACAAGGCTTGAAAACAGTGAACTACTAATTTTTTCATGTACTGTATAATACTTATACTTTTCTTTATGAATATTATTATATATAATTAAGCATGTGATCAGGAAGTTAACATAATTCAGTCCGCTGACATATTTGTTACACAGGTATTACAGTTATTTCAGCTATATTACAGTTGTTTACAGTATTGTTACGCAGGAAGGAATACAGCACTCGGTGTTGAATTATGTTAATTGACCCAAGTTAATTATCAATATTCTACAACCTATCTCGATATGGTGGCCACCATGGGAAGCGTAGAAGCATTGATTAATTACTAAATACCCAACTAACCAAATAACCATGAAAAAAATTTGAAACCAAATTATTAGGAGGAAGAAATTGATGAATAAGAAGCTTATTGCTCTAGTTCTTGCATTTGCTCTAGTATTCTCATCATTCACAGCAGCATTTGCAGATACAGCAATCCCAGCTGATGCACAAGCAACTAAAGATCTTGGTATGCTTGTAGGTTCAGGCAGCGGCGTTACGATTGAGTACCTAAATGAAAACCCAACAAGATTGCAAACAGCTATCATGTTCTTAAGACTTAAGGGTCTTGAGCAAACAGCACTTGCATACACAGGAACAACAAACTTTGCTGACGCTGACCAAGTTGTTTGGGCAGGCGGCAAAAACATAATGGCTTACCTAAACAACAACCCACAACTTGGTTGGGGTGGTATAGGTAACAACAAGTTCAATCCTAACGTAGCAGTTGATGCTGCTTCATACTACAAAGTAATGCTTGAAACTCTTGGTTACAAGCAAGGAACTGACTTCGAATGGACTGGCATCATGGCATTCGCAGCAACAAAAGGTTTAGTTAAAGTTGCTAATGCTTCAAACTACACAGTTAACGATTTAGCAACAGCTACAATCGAAGCTTTAAAAGCAACAGTAAAAGCTGGTAACGAAACTCTAGTTGCACAACTTGTTAAAGCTGGCGTAATCAGCGAAGCAGCAGCAGTTGCAGCTGGTATATACGTAGCAGCACCAACAGTATTAGCTGTTGAGTCAGTAAAGGCATCAAACCTTAAAGAAACAGTAGTAACTTTCAACAAAGAAGTTGATGAAGATACAGCAGAAGATGCAAGCAACTACTTGCTTGATGACGAAAAAATTGCAGGTACAGTAGCTCTTAACGCTGACAAGAAGTCAGTAACAATCACTTGGACTACTAACCTAGACAACCAAACAGAATATGACCTAACAATCAGCGACATCATGGATGCAGCTGGTGCAGAATTAGCAGAAGTTACAGTAACATTCTTAGCGAATGACGTAACTCTTCCAGTAGCACATGAGATCACATTAGTTGGTCCTAACAAATTTGAAATTCATTTCAGTGAACCACTAGCAGTAGAAGGTGACGTAACAGTAGCAGACGCTGACTTCGACTACGAAGTTGCTGATATCACAGTTGACGGTGACGTTGTAACTGTAGAGCTTAGCGATGATGAATTAGAAGAAGGCAACTACAGTGTTGAAATTTCAAACTTTGCAGACTTTGCAGGACTTAAGGGTCTTAAGAAAGTAGTTACACTAGCATATGAAAAAGATACAAATGCACCTGTAGCAACAGTTACAGAAGCAACACAAACTAAAGTAGTAGTAGAATTCGACAAGCCAGTATACAATGGTACTTCAGCAGATGCACAACCATTAACTGCAGATTTCTTCTACCACACTTACACAAGCTACAAGCCAGTATATGTTGCTGTAGCAGATAACAACAAAGAATTTACACTATACTTCACAG
>JAQSYD010000119.1 GCA_029256325.1 Clostridia bacterium | reverse complement strand
TCATCAGGGTTTTTTCTATGAACCTCAAGGACTGCATTTACTACCTTGGCATAGGTGCAGTCTTCCGGAATTTGAGAAAGTCCCGCTTCTATCAGTTCATTTACATCGTTTGTGTTATATGCTGCAGCTATACATGCAGCAATAAAAGCCGCGCCATATATGCCATTACCATCATGAGAAACACTGGCGGCAATAGCTGCATATTCTGCTGCTTTTTGGATGTTGCCTGGGAATACTAATCCCCAAGTATCAATGAAAATCTGCCCACCTATCTGCTCAGCCATGATTGTTCCATTGGTTGCTGCAGCACCGGACAGTGGAGCAGGTATCCCCCTTTTAAGGTTCAGATATGCAGTGTGTTCAGTACTTACACCATATCCGCCCCACCAAAACATACCAACACCTTCTCTGGCATAGTTTAACCATGCATTGGCTACATCCTGCGGAGTCAGTTCTCTATCTTTTGCATCATCATATAACGCACGCAGAAAAAATACCGGACCATTTACATCATCGTCTGCGGCAAAGTTTTTAAATTCCTTTACATAACCGGTAATATTACCATAGAACCGCTCAATACGCTCGCTGGTCCATGCAGTAGGTTCAACAGGGGCACCTAGGCGTATCCCTACATTCATCCCCAAAAAACCTGCATAGGTTTTCTCCAAATAGTTGTTTGGAATCATATCACACCTCATTTAGATTGCTGTTTATTTAATGAGTACCTCCCCTTGTATATCATTACAGGGGGAGGTACTGTAAATGGTTATTTCAATTTTTCAGCTAAATAATTGTTAATTTCATCGCCACCTGCAGCATTCCACTTTTTCACGAACTCATCGAAGCTGTCAATGCTCTTAACACCTCTGATGATATCAGTAGAATATTCAGTATAAAGCTTATCCATAGCATCCTTTAAAGGTATTAGGTCATTTGGAAGAACTACGTTAATATCACTATAATAATATTTTGTTGCAGATTCCAGTGATTCAATGGCTGAAGCAGTCAAAACATCACCGTTAATCTTAGAGGTGTCTAAGCCTTGCATAGTCGGCCAGAATTTTGCCCACCACTCTGGGAATTTGTCAGTTAATGTGATCTTTCCATCTGCTTCGGTATAATGTATGTCCTTAAGACCCAGCTTATCAAGCTTTCTTCCTTCTGTGCCAGCCATGAATTCCAGCACCGCCCAAGCCGCATCCTTTACCTTGGAATCTGCATTGATTGCAAAGCCTCTTGATTCCTTGGTGACATCTATGGACTGATAAGCCTGGGATATTCCCTTGGCTGCCGGCAGAACTGCAAGCACTGCTTCATTGCCGTTTGTCTGAATCATCTTGTTGTTGTATACATTAACTACGTCTCCGGCAGTACCAGCAACGAAGCCTGCCTTACCCTCATAAAACATTTGCTCCATAGTATCCCATTGTTTTGTAACGTACTCTTTGTCTAATAGACCATCTTTATATAACTTGGCATAGAAAGCAAGTTTGTCTTTCTCAAATTGCGTAGCCTTCGCATAAACGTATTTTCCATCAACCTTCATAATTGTACTTGTAACACCAAATGCATGGTTAAATACGCTGTCTAGCTTTAAAATGGTTCCATCTGTAGTTATAGGATATTCACAGATTTTCTTGTCCTTCATCTCTTTGAACATTGCATAGTAATTATCCGGTGTTGGGCTTTCAAGTAGCGCTTTGCTGCTCTCCAGTGAATTGAACCAATCATTTCTCATAACTGGAATTTGCACTCTGGCTGGAGCCAACCACAACAGGTATGGATAGTTCTTTACTGCTTCTTTATTGTGACTTTGCATGATTGCTTTTACATTGGTTGAACTATTGATGTAATTGGTTAGATCCTCCAGCATACCATCCTGTGCGATTGGAAGATCTCCACCTTGGAAATAGATGAGATCGGGAGCAATTTGTCCTGTTCTAAATGCAATAGGAACTACCTCTGCATATTTACCTGCTGGAGCCTCCAAGATTTCAAGATCAATGTAGTTGCCTTCGGCAGCCATTCCTGCCTCAATCTCAGTTACCAGCTTTTGAACGTTTTCTTCAGTTGGAACAACGTCCTTACAGAGATATGTAACCTTTACAGGGTTATCCTTTGTACCGATCTTTGATGTATCTGCTGGTGCCGCGTCTCCGGGTACTGCAGCTGCAGGAGTTTCTGGTTTTGGGCTGCAGCCTGCGAAAAGTGTAAGAATCATTAATACTACAAGGGCTAAACTGATGAGTCGTTTCATGTAAAAATCCTCCTTATATTTGTATTCGTTTTACCTTTTCTTCTATTCTTTTATACCTCCACCCATAACGTCCTTCGCATAATACTTAAGGACAATTGGATAAAGTAATAAAACAGGTATAATCGCCACAATAATAGTGGCGCCCTTGAGGGCAGTATAGTCAATTCGTGCTAAATCATTATAATTAAAAAGGTTTTGCTGTCCCACAATAGAGGCAGTATCACCCAATACAACGAATTGTCTCAACACTACCTGCAGCAAGGTGTCCTTTGCCTTAATAAGATATATACTTGCTCTAAAATATTCATTCCAGCGCAGCACCGCATAAAACATCGTTATGGTTGCCATGCCTGCCTTTGACAGTGGAAATACGATTGAGAACAGCATCCGCAGATGTCCTGCACCATCAAGGGTTGCAGCCTCAAAGATGGAAGCTGGAATCTCCTCAAAGTAACGCATCATAATAATGAGATAGTATACATTAACTGCCGTAACCAATATGACAGACCACTTACTTCCCATAAGTCCAAGCTTTTGTACAATCAAGTATTCAGGTACCAGCCCGGGTTCAAACAGCATCATGAAAATGAGAAATATCATGATAGCCCTTTTAAACATCAAATTAGGTCTTGTCAAAACATAAGCAGCCGTTGTTGTAAGTATGATGTTTATTGCAGTTCCGACTATTGTAACAATAATTGAATTCCAAAAGGCAGACATCAATGCCGGATGATTAAAAACAATACGGTAATTAATGAGGTCAAAGTCTCTAGGAAGAATCTCTAGACCTCCCATATTTACCGATGCTTCTGGGCTGGAAAGTGAGCGTGCCAGAATATTTAACATGGGAATAATCATTGTTAGGGTAACCGCTCCTAAAATGAGCATAAGCAAGATTTGTCCCAAGGATAACTTCTTGTACTTCTTCACGATTACCACACTCCCTTTCCAGTAATTTTCTTAGAGATAAGGTGTGTTAATAAAACAAGGAACACACCCACAACCCCTTTTATCAAGCTCACTGCTGTAGATAAGGAGTACTGTGCATTTTGAATACCAATTCGATATATATAGGTATCTAGAATATCAACCGCGCTCAATACTGCATCGTTGGAAAAATTAAGCACTTGATCGAAGCCTGCATTGAGGAAAAAGCCCAAGTTTAAGATGAACATTGTAATCATTGGGGTTACAAGGGCGGGCAGAATGATGTACCTAATAATATTCATTCGATTTGCACCGTCAATCTCTGCAGCCTCAAACAAGCTTGGAGGGATAGCAATAATGGCAGTAAAATAAAATATGGAATCCCAGCCAATACTTCGCCATGCCTCTGAGAACATTAAAATCCAGCGAATTGCTGTTTTGTCTGTCATAAAATCGATGGATGGCAAATTGAATATCCCAAGAATCTGGTTCACTGCACCAGAGGATGGAGACAATGCCGCTATCCATATCCCCGCAATTACAACCCATGATAAAAAATGGGGCAGATAGGATACCACCTGTACATACTTTCGAAAGCCTGCTATACGCAGTTCATTCAACAAAATAGCAAACAGCACGAAAAATGGAAATAGGAGTACAAATTTCATAAAGCTGATGATTAAGGTATTACTCAAAATATCTGTAAAGGCAGAAGTCTTAAAGATCATCTCGAAATATTTCCATCCTACAAAGGTCCATTGGCCACGTGCGCTATAGTTGTAAAATGCCAGCCTCATTCCAATAATGGGCAGCAGACGAAATATTACAAAATACGCAATTGTTGGAGCAAGGATAAGGTATAGTATCATATCAGTCCGAAGTCGCGTCCATACTTGTGATAAATTTAACTTTATCTTAGGAGGTTCACCCTTTTTTGCTGTCTTCATAACAATACTCATGATATTCCTCCTTTACGGAATTAGGATATCCATCAGTGGTGCATGCTGTTGTGCGCCATATACATCCCTATCACGTAGGGTACCTGATGAAACTGACCTGTTATAAGTAATTTTAATACCTAATCCTTTTTGGTAAAAAACGATGTTGCATATATCTTCAGGTTTCAAATGATATAGTTGGCAGATTGTTTGAACATTGATTATTCCGCATTCTACCACCTTACGATATTTTTCAGGATCATCGAATAATATATCTAAAGTAATCTCAAAGGGCCCGCTATTTTTACTTCTCAGCACTTTTGCTAAATCAACAAGTCTATCCATATGTGCCTCTCCTTATCACGTTCTGAATTCAATGGGAAACAGCATTTTACCATTCGGGGTTTCCATCAGATGATAAACCGAGAACTCATATACTGCCCCAAACTCTACATCGCTTGGCGCAAATGGAAATGCCAAGTTGCCTGCAGTAGATTTCCTACCTTGGTAGCCATAGTGCATAAAGGTAGAGCGTACAGAACTACACAGTGCAGATGCCTCACTTTGTGTTTTTGCTATGACTTCAAACATTACGCCCAGTTCATGACCTGCCACATTATTGGGTTCAAGATTTCCCATTACACCATTTTTGCCATAGTTATAAAAGTTGATTTCATAACTTTCCCTGGGTATTTCCGGATATTGATTCATAACACTGCTTTTCACTAGTTCCTCTACCTCTTCCACTTTTTCTATTAAAAGTGGATCTCGAATACCTGCGATAACAAAGGTTCTATAGGCTACCTTTCTCGCACCCTCCAGCTTGATTTCATATATGGGCGTTCTAATCATCTTGCTTCCTTTTACCCGAACTCTCCCATTTCCAATTTCACTAAACTCACAGTCCTCCAAGTTCAGCACAATACCGGGACCGCGCAGAATATATGGATGATCCTTCTCATAAAAGGTGTGAGCTGCAACACTTACAGTTGTACATTTACGTTGAGGGTTGGTAGGATATACCTCAAAACAATCCTCATATAGAACACCCATCATACAATCCTTTGTAGTGCCTGGATCACAGCACAGAGCCCCACATTCCAATATTTTTCCCATATGATATGCCAAGCCTTCGTCAAATCCATTGTGTATACCCACAGCTGCAAAAGGTGAAGGGTCATATGCCCTACCACATACTATTAATTGTGCACCCTCTTCCAATGCTTCCAAAATTGGCTCAATACCCATCTGCGCTACAACACCAGTGGTATCTTCCAGAATCTCTTCAGTGAGCATTGGAACTGTATCTCCTAGGGGAATCACCTTACCCTGCTTCATCTCTTCGTAAATAACATCCTTTGGAATATCTGACCAGATAATAGCTTGTTTAAGCGGATGAATCGTTCTTTCACTGATAATCTCATCAATGATGCTTAGAGTCCACTCTACATGTGCCTTACCTCCGCTTCCACCTGCTGATCCTATAATAACAGGTATGTGATTTTCGAAGCCTGCTGCGATTAAATACTCCAAATCCTTCTTACATGCCTGGCGACTTACGATTGCAGTATTAGCACCCAACTTATGGGGACCTGCATCGGTAGAGCCTGCATCTACCACAATGGCATCAGGCTTATCCTTTAACCCGTTTACAAAGGACTCCAATGGAAATCCATAACCCAGAATACCGCAAGGTGATAGAATCTTAATGCATTTCTTCATGTCTCCTACTCCCTATGTTTACTCCATACTCTCTACTTTCTTATCTACCATACTCATATGGTGTATTACTGCTTGCTTTGCCGCATTCTTATCGCGATTGGCAATTGCCTTTGCTATGGCAAGATGCTCCTCTGCAATTTGATTGCGTCTCACTTGGTCACGATTACTCTTATTCGCGATTTCACTAATTAAATCATAATAAGTATCAATGAAATTCATAAAGAAAATATTTCTGGACGCTTGTGCCAGCTTGTAATGAAAATAATGATCCATATTATGCTGGACCTCTTCGCTGCCTGCAACTTCAAGCCCATCAAACAGCTCTTCAATCTCATCATCACTAGCTCGTTCAATAACGCGTTCAACCATTTTTAATTCTAAGGTTTCTCTAAAATCCAACAAATCACTGTAGGTAGCCTTTTTGACCAAATCATTAATAGACTCATTCATCAGCATGCCTTGAACATTATCCTGAATGTAGGTGCCATCCTTAGGTTTTCGGCGTATATACCCCTGTGACTGCAGTTGGGTTAAAGCTTCACGAAGGATTCCTCTACTAACTCCGAATTTCTCAGATAGAAGAGCTTCATTAGGCAGCTTATCGCCAGCCTTCAAGCTGCCATCCCGCATTGAATTAATGATTTGATTTACAATTTTATCCGAAAGCCTCTCATTTGCAACTGGTATTATATCCATCTCTACCATCCAATCTGTCATTATGACTATTATATGTTTAATCATTTAATTGTTTAACAATATAACTATATATTAGCACCTATGGTAAAATAATGCAATATTCAAATTATTAATATATTTTTCTCTATTAGGCGTGACTCTTTATGAAATTTCCTACAAGGCTTTCTCCTATTAACTTGTAGAAAGGTAACTGGTGACATTATTAAATATTAGATTATTGCTTGCATTGACGACAATGAAAAAATTTTTTTGCGTAAAATAGAACTCCATGCTGTCATTTTGTTATGACTACCGGGAGTTCTATGATTATGAATTAATTCAATTATTCTCTTATGATCTTTTTCCAAAATTCTGCAGCAGCAAAACTACATTGTAAGTATAACCTTGATATCTTCTGAATTTCCTTCCGCAAGACTAGCAAATATTGCAGGTCCCTCTTCAATCGGAAAGATACCGGTAATCAAATCATTGAGATTCACTTGTCCGGAGTTAAGAATATCAAGACATTCCTGCATTTCAGTAGTATATGTATAACTGCCAAACATTTGGATCTCACGGCATACAACTTGTTTAAATTCAAAATCAAGATGCTGTGCTGCCATACCAATCAGTATGATTTTACCGTTGTTTCTTACACTATCAATACACTGATTGATACTTGCACTAATACCAACTGCATCTAATGCAATATCAACACCAATGCTATTTGTCATGCTCTTAATAGCTTCAGAAGCATTTTCCTTCGCTGTATTGATGACCTTATCCGCACCTAATTTACTTGCCAACTCTAAGCGATTATCTACGAGATCTGTTACTATAACACTTATTGCGCCAAGATATTTCAGACATTTGAGCACCAAAAGGCCAATGGGTCCTGCACCTACAATTAGCGCGGATTTATTTTTAAGATCGCCTGCCTTTTTAACAGCATGAAGCGCAACCGCAAATGGCTCAAGCAGCGCTGCTTCATGAAAGGATACTGAGTCAGGCAAATACAAGAGAGCCTCCAGCCGTACAGCAACATATTCTGCCATAGCGCCGTTATAACCACCTACTGCCATTGTTGTTCCGACTATCTTGCGAAAGTCGCAGAGGTTGATATTGCCTTCAAGGCAGTTGATACATTTTCCGCAGTAAAGATTAGGAACAACCGCGACTCTTGCACCAATTTTATCTTTATTTACATCTTCGCTGATTTCAGTCACTATTCCGGAGAATTCATGTCCCATTACCAATGGGGCTATACGCATGTTGGATTTACCTTTATATCCAGTTACATCTGAACCGCAAATGGATGCCGCCTGGATTTTTATAACCACTTCTCCCGGGCTGGGTACTGGCTTTGGTAAATCTTTAAGGGTTAAATCAAAAGGACCATTATACACGAGCGCCTTCATAAACCAAACAACTCCATTCTGAAATTTATCTATTACCCTCTATAGG
>JAQSYD010000118.1 GCA_029256325.1 Clostridia bacterium | reverse complement strand
ATCGGTAACCTGACGAACAATAGGACCACATATTTCCTTATGCAGTCTTTCCTTATTCTGCGCCATTACCTCGGGATCTCTCATATTTAAGCAAGTAATGTCTCCGCAAGACACCGTCTTATATTTCTCCTTGAATTTATTAAATATAACATCTGCCGGTATGTAGGAAGACTCTCTCGGATCTTCACTGCTGCTTCTTCCCTTTGTCATGCCCATGGAGATAAAGGCTGCAGACAATGCTCCACAATTGCTTGAATTCTTACTCATACCGCTTCCAAAGGGTGTCGCAATCTTCAAAGGCATTTCCTTGTCCACTCCTAAAAAATCACATACAGCCAATACTACCGATTCACAGCAGTTATAACCGCCATTGAAATAGTCTTCTGCTTTGTTTTGTACATCAATATACTTGTCAGACATTTTAACCCTCCTAAATAATATTAAATTAACAATTGTAAATATCACTGGCTGGCATGAAAACCCGCCCCTACGATACTTATATTCTTTCATTTATCCAGTTACTCATTTTTTCCATAGGCTTGTCTCGTTCAGGATCTGTAAGTATTTCATGATAAAAATCATCATACAGCACAAATTCCTTATCAGAGGAGTTTATTCCTTGATAAAAATGCTGTACTCCCTCTGCATCGACAACGATATCTCGGCCAGCCTGAAGTATTAAACAGGGTGTATCAAAGCTTGCCTGCTGCTGCAGCAACGCATTCCTTGTCTTCTCCAGCTCTACAAACCATCTCGCAGTAACCTTGCTGCAGTTCAACTTATCATGATCGTAGTTTCTTGCAATTTCTTGATCCCTGCAAACCATTTCACCCTTTAGCCCTGACTCGATGTGAAGCTTTGGAATGATTGAGGCTGCTGCTTTGCCCACAAAATACTTTATTGCCGGTATTTTAATTTTATCTTTGATATAGGGGGAAGAAGCGATCACCCCTTTGATATTTCGATCCTTATTAGAGAGCATATAATACAGTACAACGAGTCCGCCCATACTGTGACCTAGCAAAAACAAGGGCTTGTCGTTTTTTACTCTGTTGATAAACAAATCTACATTATCCAAATAATCCTCTATGGATTCAATGTATATCCTGACTCCGTCACTTAAACCATGACCTATCAGATCTCCGGTATAAACATTAAAACCCTGGGCAAAAAGCTTGTCTGCAATTTCAATGTATCTTCCCGAATGTTCTCCTACCCCATGTATAATGACAACATTCGCCCTACTATCTTCTGATACCCATTCTCTTAAGTAGGTTGAATTCACCTTGCCTTCCCACATACAAACAACCTCCATAGCTTATCTATTGTGCATCCCCGACTTGATTCTATTGATATAGTAGTAAATCAGTCTTGATAGAATATAATCATATATTAAAAATATAACCTGGCCGCCTAATATGATCCCAATGACAATCCAAACAGAAAAATTGTCCAAATTTATCGGAGATATTCCAAGCAGCAGCTTAAACACTATAAAGCCCAGTATTGCCAGCAAATTAAAGGCACCAAACTTCAATACCATTTCCAATACAGCACTTCTTTGCTTTTCAATATAATATTTAAGCAAAGGGTAGCTGCCAAAAAATAAAACAAATAGTAGAAATGCATTTATACTGCCTGTAAGCAAAAAAATCAGTATTGCGGACGCTGTATAAACCACAGCACCTAATTTAATATCCAGCTCGACAACTGCAATTGCAATCGTTACTGAAGCCAATGCATAAAGCCCCAGCTTGCCGGTGGGTAAATATGCAGCCAAATATATTAGCACTATGCACAAAGCTGTCAAAATTCCTCCAAAAGCTATTTTACGGCTCATATTATCCCTTCCTTTAGCAGCAATTTATAAAGTCACCGCCGCCGCACTCACAACAGCAGTCAGCACAATAAAGACAAGTACAGATATCACACATATCAGCGCCATTATTATAACCTCTTCTATTATAAGAGGTTGATTGATAGCTTCTATTTGCATTATTTATAGAATTAAAAGCATTTCTGTACTCAAGATTGTTTGGCTCCATACTGCAAGCTGTTTGCAAATTGGTATAGGCTTCATTATACCAGCCCTTCCTCATACAGATGGCACCCTTGAGATAAAACCATTCTGCTGTTCTGTTGCTGCTTCTATCCAACACCTGTTCAGCTGCCACTATATTTCCTGCATTTATATAATTTCTTGCCTGTGCAAGGGAGCTGTCATTGCCATTATAACCATTGCTATAGCTGTTATTTCCAGTGCCTCTTCCTTCATACTGCTTCATTAAGTTATCATAGGCTTCATTTATTTCCTTTAGCTTTTCCTCGGCCAAATCAGATAGAGGATGGTTTTGGTACTGATCCGGATGATATTTTCTTACCAATTCCTTATACGCCTTCTTAATTTCCTCAATACTGCTTCCTTCGCGTACCCCTAAAACCTCATAGGGATTTCTCATAATTACCCACTCCCTTGCTTGCATGCTGTTTGCATTGACTGCAATCACTGCTCAATATATTGTTTGTTTTACTGTTCATTCCCAAGTAAACGATATTTTCTATGATACCCTTGTTCTCCATATCCATAAGCTCTATGGTATTGGCAGCTTGACTCAGGGTATATATCAAATCTCTTTCTATGTCTGGTTTTATAGAGCTTTTAAACTCCTCCAATTGCTGCTCCTTATATTGATACTGCAGCAGCAATGGATTATAACTGCTATTTTTGATATCCTTTTCCATATCATCAAAAGCGTCTATGGTATAAATCCACTTCCCTATATTATAGCCCAGCCATTCCATAGCACGCTGCACTCTTTTGTCAGAATCCTTGCAGCCAACCAGAAGAATGTCACGTATCATTTCTGCAGTAGGCTCAGCTGCTTCATCAATGGAGCTGCATTTTTCATGTTCCAGCTTGTGTTGCTTTTTCAAGGCATTTTTAATAATATCATCTGTCATTGAATTGCCCCTGGATGCTTTACTATAGCCATTGCTAAACATAAGCTTTGCAGCAAAGGATGGAAGGTGTTTTTCATCCTCCCAGTTATCTATCAATTTATAATACGTCAAAATGACATTTATGTCTGCTGCGAAATCCACATATTTGTTATGCTTCACAATCCATTTCTTCTTAAAAGGGTTGGCAAAACATGCTTCCCGCTTCATTGTAGACTTTTCCTTGTTTACCGCCGACAGCAGCAATCCAAGGAATACGGCTTCATAGCTCAATGCAAATCTGGATATGGGCCCAAAGCTTCTGCCCATGCTCTTGCATACACCACAATAATATGCTCGAAACAGCTCATATTCCTTCATCTTTAACTCCGGCTTATCCGGCATGATATATCCAAACATGATTTCTCCTAACTATATAGAAAAATATTAATCGTTTTTTATTAGAAAAACGGGCAGCATTCCTAGCTGTATACCTAAAGGTCATACCTGTCATTCTGAATGAAATGAAGAATCTTAAAAGGAATATACTTTAGTAAGATTCTTCGCAGGCTCAGAATGACAATGCTGCGCTTAAGATGGAAATCAGTACAACTGTTTCACATCGTATATATAGACTACTTCAAATTATATCACATTGTTTCTTCCCAATCTAATGCTCTTGATACAGCTTTTTGCCAATTCCTATACAGCTTGCTGCGTCTATCCGCCTCCATTTCAGGAGCAAAGCTTCTATCAAGACTCCATTTATCAGAAAGCTCCTGTTTGCTGCTCCAAAAACCGACGGCCAAGCCAGCAAGAAAAGCAGCTCCTAAGGCGGTGGTCTCTGTAATTTCCGGTCTGCTCACAGGCACTCCCAGTATATCTGACTGAAACTGCATTAAAAAGTTATTGGCAACAGCTCCCCCGTCTACCTTTAGCTCTTTTAGCGCTATACCGGAATCCTGCTGCATCGCCTCCAGCACGTCTCTGGTCTGATATGCGATGGATTCCAATGCGGCTCTTATAATATGATACCTATTGGCTCCTCTTGTAAGACCTAAAATTGTACCTCTTGCGTACATATCCCAATAGGGAGCTCCCATACCTACAAAAGCAGGCACCATAAATACACCGTTGCTGTCCTTTACCTTTGTGGCATAATATTCGCTGTCTGCCGCTTCATCAATAAGCTTTAGTTCATCTCGCAGCCATTGTATTGTAGCGCCTCCCATAAAAATACTGCCTTCTAGTGCATATTCCAGCTTATTGTCTACGCTCCACGCTATTGTAGTTAATAATCCATGCTTAGAAAGTATCATTTCGCTTCCAGTATTCATCAGCATGAAACACCCTGTACCATAAGTGTTTTTTGCCATTCCCGATTGATAACAAGCCTGCCCGAATAATGCCGCCTGCTGATCTCCCGCTGCACCGGCAATAGGTATCAGCGTTCCTCCAAATACACTTTCATCGGTATAGCCGTATACTTTGCTGGAAGGCATAACCTCCGGCAATATTGAGTTTGGTATATCCAGCACTTCAAGCAGATGCGCATCCCATTTCAATTCTTTTATGTTATAGAGCATGGTTCTAGAAGCATTGGAATAGTCTGTCACATGCACCTTGCCTCTTGTTAAATTCCAAATCAGCCAAGTGTCTACGTTGCCAAATAGCAGTTCCCCTGCCTCTGCTTTTTGTCTTGCACCTTCAATATGATCCAATATCCACTTTATTTTAGTAGCAGAGAAATATGCATCAATGACTAAGCCAGTATTGGCTTTTACATAGGGTTCCAAGCCCTTTTCCTTCAGTTCTCTGCATAGGTCTGCAGTTCTTTTGCATTGCCACACAATTGCGTTGCAAATAGGTTTGCCTGTAGCTTTATCCCATATCACAGTTGTTTCTCTCTGATTGGTAATACCAATTGCTGCTATAGCTTCCGGTCTAATACCTACTGTTTCTATAACCTCTCTGGCTACACCAATCTGAGTACCCCAAATCTCCATGGCATCGTGCTCTACTCGAATAGTATAGCCCTAGAGCTTGTTGTGCCTTGGTCTAGGGACAATATGTATTTGTTTTGCATAATTATTCTCCCCCATCTTTTTATGAGGATCAGCATGGACTGACCCCTATGCTGCTAGTTCAGTATCCGTTACAGCTTCCTTGTTCATCAGCATAAGTCCTGAGCCTATTACACAACCCACCAGCCAAATGCTGCATGCTATAATAAATAACACCCTTGTAGTGATCTTATCTCCCATCAAGCCTGCAATAGCAACAGCAGCTGCCATAAAGGTCTGATTGATGATGTTCAAGGTGCTGCTGACTCTGCCAAGTATTTCATTCTTGGCAATATGCTGTACGATTGTCTGTGTAGTGATGCCCATTCCTGATATGAAAACGCCTACCAGCGTGCCCCATATGATGAATATATTGAAGTTTAAAGTTGTGATCTGCATGAAAATCGTTACACCTGTCATCAAGGTAAATATGCTGTAAAATACCTTGTAGGACTTTGATTTTCTTACACCAAGCAGTAAAAGCAGCGTTGTTCCCACTATACTTCCAAAGCCTTGCATGGCAACTAGTGAACCAAAGTCCTCTGCAGGGCGCTTTAACCCTTCTATGACATAAGGCAGCCAAAGAGGACTGATAAAGCCCTGTCCAAACTGTGTTATTAATGTTGTTATCATGATGATCGTCAAGGTCTTGGAGTTTATCATAAACTTAAAGCCTTCCCCGATATCCTTCATAAGGCTTCCAGGTGTTATAAGCTTTCTCGCATGTTCCGGATGCTTAGGTATATCTATAAAGTAAATAGCAGCGGCTGAAATGATAAAGGATACCATATCTATCAACAGTACGGATCTGGCACCAAAATAGCCTATTAAAGCTGCTCCTGCAAAAGGCGTAACAAATTGAAGTATGTTCGCCGTTACACCGAAAACTGAGTTTGCAGACATCAGATTTTCTTTTTTAATAATAGATGGTATTGTCGAATTAAATGCCGGATTAAAGAATATACCAATGAGTGATTTCAAAAATACCACAATATAAATCATTGTTAATAAGTTTTGGTCGGGAGACAGCAGCAGAACAATTGTAAGCATAGCTCTTAAGAGATCTGCCCAAATCATAATCGTCTTTCTGTTCAAACGATCTACCAAAGCCCCTGCAAAAGGACCGATGAGTATAACGGGAATCACTCTTACCAGTACCGATAAGCTCAAGGCTGACTTGCTGCCTGTAATTCCATATACAATCATTGGAATTGCTAAAAAGGTTATCATATCTCCAAAGGTGCTTATACCATGACCTGCCCACAGCTTTAGAAAGCTGCCGTCTCTAAATATCTTTAAACTCTCTTTCATGTCATCCCCCTATTTACACCTAGCAATTTCTTCATATTGATTGTAGAAACAAACTGTATGTCATTCTGAGCTTGCGAAGAATCTTAAGATCCTTCAGTCGTTCCTCCCTCAGGATGACATAGCAATCACATGAAGCTTTCATAACAAGGACCTGCTATGCATTATCCTATAAATACTTTAACTGACTAAACAGCTTGGAAAAAGTCTTCTCTCCATGGGTTTCAAAGTGCACGGTAATGTTATCCTCGTCTTCTTCAATAACCCTGCCTTCTCCATATTTCTCATGATGAACAAATATAGTCGGACTAACCTGATAATCTGATTTTGGTGCTGAAGCCTCCATTGTCTCCGCCTTCCGACTGTCTATATTATGCTTAATTTCCTTCCTTAAAGCAGTTAAGCTGGAAGCTCTGCTGCCATAATCCTCACTTTGTATCAGATGCTCCGGTATCAGTCTCAGGAAAGGGCTTGGCACACTATATACACCAAAATCCTCTGGTGAGGTATGATAGGATATTTCCAGGTAATCCTTCGCTCTGGTAATACCTACAAAGAACAATCGTTGCTCTTCTTTTTGCTCCTCTTCATTTCTAGCCATGGGTATGTTTCCAAGATTTGCGCCTGAGATATATACACGACTAAATTCCAAGCCCTTAGAAGCATGAAGCGTCATGAGCTTGATAGAATTTTGCTCCTTATGCACCGTTTCGTTGAGTATCTGACTTCCATACAATGCAGCTGTATTCATAAAGTCCTTGATACCTTCAAAAATAGTTGAACCTCTATACTCGATGTATTTCCATATTTCCTGCAGGTAGTTAAGTACAAGCTCAGAATCTTCCTTGAAGCTTATTGAAGTAGGCATCAAGTATAAACTCATATCGAAATACTCAAAAATCTCCTGCGGACTTACTGTTTTCTGGTTTCTGCACCATTCTTCAAAATCTTTTGTCTTATTTAAAAGACTGGCAGCATCTATTCCAGGTTCAGTTTTATCATCAAACAGCTTGTTGATCTGTTTGTCTGTCATTGCCAAGCCGTATCTATTATCTCTCAGCACATAGCGCAAGCTGTCTCTGTCACTGCGGTTAACAGCTGCCTTCAACAAACGAACCAGCCAAAAAAGTACGGGTATATCTCGAAGGGTTTTTCTTATAGAAATCTCATAAGGTATATTCTTATTTATAAAAACCTCTCTAAAAACCTCTGCTTGCTTTTGCTTTCTGTAGAAAATAGCAATATCCTTGTATTGTAAGCCTGTTTCAACAAGCTTTTGTATGGTCTCACTCAAATATAATGCTTCATTGAAGGTATTATAGTGCTTTTTTATTACAATAGGTTGTCCCGCATCTCTTATGCCTACTAAGCCGCTGCCATTTTCCAGCAATGCCTTGGCTGCATTTAGGATATTTGATGTAGACCTATAGTTTATAGGTAGGGTTAATTCCTTGGCATGATATCTTGCTTTGAAATTCTCAAAGGCGCTTTTATTGCTGCCTCTCCATGAATATATGATCTGATTTGGGTCTCCTACTGCAAAAAGCTTTGCCTTGTCCTTGCAAAGAACCTCTATAAAGTTTTGCTGTATCTGATCACAATCCTGGTATTCATCAATAATCACCCATTCAGGATGATAGCTGTCCTGCTGCAGCAGCTGCACCGAATACTCCATTAAATCGTCAAATTCCATTACATTGGATTTTACCTTTGCTTTTTTAAGCGCAGCATAAAACACCTGCAAATCATCATCATGCTTCATATTCGCATACAGAAAGCTTCCCTGCTTTAGCTTTTCCAGCCTTTTATGCAGCTTGTTACGATACTTTACGGTATATTTATTTTCATTGATAACTCTGTCATACAATTCTAAGGCTTCTTCCGGGTCAACAACAGAAAAATCCTTCGTAAAGCCTATTTCTTCAATGGGCAGTACCTTCGTCAACATTGTTCTGGCTACACTATGAAAGGTACCAAAAAACTTCATATCCTCATCTTTTATATGGCTGTTCAAGTTTTTTATCCTATCCTTTATCTCTTGTGCAGCCTTATTGGTAAAAGTCAGTACAGTCATGCTCTGAAGAGCTACACCCTTCACAAAATGCTGATACATGATTTTATTGATCAGTACTGTGGTTTTGCCGCTTCCTACATGGGCATTCACCAACAGAGCTCTACTGTGATCCAATACTGCAGCCTTTTGATATTCATTCAGCTTGTCAAATTCCTTGTTAAGCTTTTCAAAGATTTGCTTGCTGCCTTCATCACAGTTGTTATTCATTTTACAGGTTAACTCATCCAGCATTGCAGCACCTATATATTTTGCATGAAGGATTTTATATGAAATCCACATCATGCAAAACATTTTCCTTCATTTTCTACTTTACCAAATCATCGTATCTTCTCATTATTTTTTCCTTTATGTCATTACCGGCTTTACCTACAGTTTTTACTGCTATATCAAAGTCCTTTGGCACTTCTACATATCTTTTGATCACATTGGTAAGCCTGTTCTTGTTGCTGCTGTCCAGCATCCAATCTTCATAGAATTTATAGTCTGTATGAAATATCAGTATGGTTCCCTGTACCTCTACGTTCTCTATTGTACTTAGAAAGCTGTTGAGATATTCTCCTTGAGAACGCAAATAGTTCACAAATTCATGCCATCTAGCAGGCAGCTCACTGAGCTTGCAGATATGTTCAATAATGATCTTAGGCGGTTTTTCAGGCTTCTTAATATCAATCGGCGCTTCTGCTTTTTCCAGCATACACTTAAGGCCCCAATGAACCAGCTTTTTATCTAAATGATAGTCTCCTACGCAGGCTGGGCAGCCATCCTCACAACCGCATTTTTGTACTAATACAATAGCTTCACTTAAGATTTCTCTGCTGAAATCATAAGCTTTTTCCGCAAAGCCCAAGCCTCCCGGGTATAAATCATAGAGAAGTATATGGGATTTCTTTACTTCGCCCTGCTCGTTTTTGGTGTTGAATACAGTACCTGCAAGATCCTCTAAGGTAGACATGGTTCTTCTCATAGCCGCATTGAGCAAGCTGTGCTTCAAACCATTATAGTAATTGTATTGTGTATATGAATTGAATACACTATCTACTTCATTATCTACTGTAAACCAAAGTCCTTCAGTCTCCAGCTCCTGAAACAAGGGCAAGGTGATCCTTTCAAAGCCTAGGTTCTGGTGGTTATGGAACTGCACCATCTTGTAAGCCGGTATGGCTTCCTTGACCTTTACATCACCAAAACTGGTCTGTGTGCGCTCTATTTCCTGCGTTTTAAACTCTCTTATCACCCTTACGTCCGTTTCAACAAAGGGCACGGTAAAGTAATTCATATCTACAGGAAATACATAGGCAATTCTATTTGTTAAATCTAAGCTCTCTACCATGTACTGCATGCTGTCATGTATATAGATTGCTTTAGGATGCACCTCATGAAAAGCAATATATTCATCCATCTCTGTTATGACAGTACCCGTCATTTTATTTACAACCTTATAGGTTTTATTATTTATATTGCGCAAACTGTAATCGCCTGCCGGGAACTCATTCCCGGTCCAGGAAAATCTGCCGCTGTCATTTTTAAGTTCCTTGGCATCTATTAGTACCGGCACTATTTCGCCCAGGTCCGGAAATATCGCAGCATCATCAAGACTCAGCGGCAGTTCTGCTGCGGCTGCTCTTACGTGAGCCAGCTGTATGAAAAGGTTGTTTTTATCTATGACGGCATTTTCCACACCGCTTTCAAATAACCACTCCTTGTTTACTGCTATGTATTGGTCGTTGGGTGTAACATCCAAGATCAGCACGCCATAGGATTTGCCGCCGCGACGTCCCGCTCTGCCCAGCTGCTGCCAAAAGGAAGCCTTGGTACCCGGGAAACCCGCAGATATAACCAAATCCAGCTTGCCTATGTCTATCCCAAGCTCTAATGCATTGGTAGACACGACCCCTGCCAATCTTCCACTAGAGAGCTTCGCCTCTATTTCCTTTCGCTCCTCTGGTGTGTAGCCGCCTCTATAGCCGCTTACCAAGTGAGAAAGATTTCTGCCCAAAGTAGGCTTGTTGTCCATATTGGTAAGCTTGTCTCTTACCTCTTTAAGCACTACCTCTACCTCTCTACGGGTCTTGCAGAAGGTGATGAACTTAATATCCTGCTCCACCAGGGAAGGAATAAATTCCGATGCCTCTGCCTCCGGTGTTCTTCTATATTGTGTATCTCTAACCAAAGGCGGCTGCCAAAATACAACCGTCCTCTCAGAGCTTGGCGATCCATCCTTGCTGATGACTTCAAAGGGCTCTCCTGAAATATTTTCAGCAAGCTCCTGCGGATTGGCAATCGTTGCTGAGCTGCAAAGAAACTGTGGACTGCATTTATAGTAGCTGCATATCCGTCTTAGTCTTCTCATAATATTCGCCATATGAGAGCCAAAAGCACCTCTATAGTAATGAAGCTCATCTATGATAATGAAGTTTAATCTGGAAAACATATGATTAAAGCCATATACGCTGTGATTCGGTATAAAAGAGCTGTTTAACATTTCAGGATTTGTAAGTATGATATTGGCATTCTTCCTGATTCTGGAGCGCTCATTGCTTGGGGTATCCCCATCGTATATGCCTGCTTGAATTCTCTTTGGTCCGAAATATTCCAGTATTGGAATCAAATTTCTATATTGATCATGAGCCAAAGCCTTGGTAGGGTACAAAAATATTGCCCTGGTAGTGGGATCCTCCAAAATCTTTTGGACGACTGGCAGCAAAAAGCTTAAAGTCTTACCACTGGAGGTGGAGGTTGTAATGACAATATTCTTTCCACCAGAAGCAGTTTCAAACATTTCTGCCTGATGACTATAGAGCTTTTCAATTCCTTGACTCCTTAAAAACTCCTTTAACTCAGGAGATAGACCCTCTGGGAAATCGGAAAGCACCGCTTGCTTGGCGGGTATGCTTTTCTCTGCTATGATTCTATTTTCAAACTCTTTAAGGCTAGCTAAACCCTCACTTAATTTCATCTTCTGTAAGCTCCTTCCCAAGTGGCATTATAGTATTATATATTTAACAGTGGTCATACATAACAACTATATTTTAGCATATTAAATTTAAATCAAAAACAAAGGCTGAATAATTTATCCAGCCTTTGATATGTGAACATATATTGTTTTCTTAGTATTATTAAATGATATAGGGCTCCATAAAGTTAGGTATGTTTTCCTTTGCTCTGCTGCAGCTTAATACGAAATCAATTTCAAATTGTTCCGCGATCCTCTTCAGGTTCGTTATAAACTCTTCCATGCAATCATCTTTGGCTTCTGATATTAACTTATGTCCATCCAGGTAAACTTTTTGTATGTCGTAGTTCTGAGATATTACCCCACAGATAAAACCATATAAGGATTTTAAACTAGTCATTTGGAATTCACCGGATTCAATAAATCTGATGTTTTTGTCCAAATCATAGATATGCTTCTTGTCTCTATCAATGTAAACCACTGAACCGTCTAATGTTTTAGTAGCCTCATTTGCCATATCGATCATTCTCTTTGTTTTGCCTGAGCCTTTTACTCCGATGATAAACTTAACCATTTTTATTACCCCCTGTCGATATTTTGGTTTTGTTTTGTGACGTTGACAGCTTAAGTCTCAACAAAAGCTTATGTAGTATGAAGTGTTATTTAGAGTTTTTCTTCATGCTAATTATTATTAATAATAAAGCACTTTAGAACTCTTGGTTGAAAATCATTTTTGCTTTGAGGTAAATATAGTTCCTTAGATATATATTCTATAAAATGCCTTATTTACCTTCTTAAATTTTTGTAAATTTTAAAAAATTATAAATCTTTTGTGAAATCTTTATAAACATTTATATTGTTTGAACTATTTGATAAAATATACACTTTTTTTGGCAGCTTCTGTAATTTTTTTAATAGCAAAAGGACAGATGCTAATTGCGTTTCCTATACAAATGCAATAGTGTCTGCCCTACAATCTATTTTATCTCAATTAATTCCTTACTAAACTGATTCAACACCTCTACGCCATCCTCGGTTACCATTACCAAGTCCTCAATTCGCATGCCGAATTCACCTTCTAAATATATTCCTGGTTCTATGCTAAAGATCATTCCCGGTTTCAGTACCACTTCACTGGTTTCAGTTATATATGGCATTTCATGTACTTCCAGACCAGCTCCGTGGCCTGTTCTATGTATAAAATAATCTCCATAGCCTTTATCCGCTATATACTTTCTGGCAGCATAATCTACTTCAGAAGCCTTAATGCCAGGCTTCACTTTGTCGATTGCCAGCTGCTGCGCCTTTTTTAAAATTGCATAGACGCTTTTGAATTTATCGGAGGCTTGACCTATGGCTATTGTTCTGGTTGTATCTGAGCAATAGTTATCCAGCAAGCAGCCAAAATCCATCACCAATGAATCCCCCTCCTGCAGCACCCTATCTCCTGTACCATAATGACATAGCGCACTGTTGGGTCCTGAACCTATAATAGTTTGAAAAGAAGGTCCCACTGCGCCCAATTTTTTCCGGCTTAATATTTGGCAGTATATTTTCCAATGCCTTATCCGCTGTTTGGGATGCTTTTCTCATTTTGTCGCCTTCAGCCATTGACTTGCATTGACGCAGTTCTCCTATTATTTCAGCAGCATGTATGTAATGGACATCCTTTAAAGTTTTGAATATCTTATCAAAGGCTGTAAACCACATTGTTTCCTCTATCGCAATTGTGCAATTATCTAAACAATATTTTTCTGTAATACTTTTGATGATTTCAGCAGGATCCTGCGTGTCATTCCAGCTGAAAATCTCGTTAAACTCCGCCTTTTCCCGTACTTCGCTTTCATAAAGCTTAGGCACTACGAAAATATTTTCTCCGGTATCTGTTAATATATTTACCAACAGTCTTTCTCCCGGAAAGGTACTGAAGCCAGTGAGATAGTACATATTTGCAGAGGGACTTAGTATCAATGCCTTTATCTGCTTTTCCTTTAATAGCTTCACAGCTTTTTCT
>JAQSYD010000117.1 GCA_029256325.1 Clostridia bacterium | reverse complement strand
ACTTCGTATATACTTTTTACAGTATCAAAAAGAGTTTTTTCTGTACGAACCTCCTTAGTAATCACCTTTTCCCAATCCCATTGATCTACATAAATGGAATGCAGGTTGTCTAAGGTCTCATCCCTTCTGATGGCGTTCATATCGGTATAAAGCCCCTCGCCAATTCCAAAGCCGTATCTTTGCAATGCCATTCTTTTCCATTTTGCCAAACTCTGTACAATTTCAATATCAGCGTCCTTTATCACCATTGCATCAAAGCTCACAGGTCTTTCAATGCCGTTTAGGTTATCGTTTATACCTCTGCCTGTTCTTACAAAAAGAGGGGCAGAAACTCTTGTCAAATTAAGCTCTGCAGCCAATGCGTGTTCAAAATAATCTTTGATTTTTTTGATTGCTACCTCGGTTTCTCTAATACTTAATTGTGCCTCGTAGCCTACTGGTAATGTTAATTCTTTCATTTAAAATCATCCCTTCATAATAAAAAATTGTAATAAAAAAGAGCCCTACATCCCGAAAGGGACGAAGGACTCTGACTTCGCGGTACCACCCTAATTAGCTGTAAAGCTCACCTCTATCAGTACGGAATAAATCGATACTGTCCAAGCTATAACGGTTTGGCTCCGTCTAAGTCTACTTTCCAATAGGATTTCGGTTAGAAACTCAGAGACGTTCTTCAGTATAGGCTTCGTATTGGTCTCTCACTATCACCAACTCGCTTGGACTACTTCCACAACTTACTCTTCTCTTCATAGTTATTCGCGGTTTTTATTAATTATTAACGATTATAATGCATAAATATAAACATGTCAACATGAAAATTATAGAAATATTAAAAAATAAATCATGTATAATAATATATGAGACAATAAAAATCATATTTATGGAAATGGCTATGATTGCTTTGTCGCACTCCAAAGCTACAGCCCTCAAAGCAAGGCTTCTGGTGTATTGAAGCTTGGAGGAGACAAATCATTCCTTATAGCAAAGAATATTGTACGTTATGAATATATTTAACTAAACATAAATCAACACTATGCTCTAACATAGCCTAAAAATAAAGAAGGAGGATTATGATATGACTTATATGCTTAAACCGCTTCATGCAGGCAAGCTTACACTGAACAATCGTTTGGTCATGCCGCCAATGGCTACATCCAAGGCTTATGCAGACGGAAAGGTGAGTCAGGACATCATTGACTATTATGCAGAAAAATCAGCTGGGGGGTACATATCCCTCATCATTATTGAACATAGTTTTATCCAGCCGGAAGGAAAGGCAAGTGAACAGCAGATGTCAATCGCTGAGGATAGCGTAATTGAAGGCTTAAGAGAACTGGCTGAGGTTATTCATAAGAATGGCTCCAAGGCAGTCATGCAGATCAATCATGCTGGAAGTGCGGCTTCAGAAGAAGTGATCGGCGTTATGCCTGTTGGTCCTTCTGCAGCAGCAAATCCGAGAAAGGGAAATATACCTAGAGAGCTTACGATTGAGGAAATTAAGGATATTATAAAAGCCTTTGCTGCAGCGGCACTCCGTGTGAAAGAGGCTGGTTTTGACGGAGTGGAAATCCATTCTGCTCATGGATATTTATTAAACCAATTTTTTTCACCGCTAGCCAATAAGCGAGTGGATGAATATGGCGGAAGTGTGTACAATCGTATAAGAATTCACCTTAAGGTCATTGAAGCGGTTAGAGCTGCTGTGGGTCAAGATTTTCCTATATTGTTGAGATTGGGTGCTTCTGACTTTATGGAAGGCGGAACAACCATTGAAGATAGTCAAACAGCGGCCAAGGAATTTGAAAAGGCAGGCATAAGCATTCTAGACATTTCAGGAGGCTTCTCAGGCTACAATGTTCCGGATTTAGTGGGACAGCAAGGTTATTTTGCCCCACTTACTGAGGCAATGAAGAAAGTTGTGTCTATTCCGGTAATACTTACCGGTGGAATTACAGAAATAAATGCAGCAGAACAGCTTCTGGCTGATGGAAAAGCAGATCTGATCGGCGTAGGAAGAGCCATACTAAAGGATTCGAAATGGGCGCGGGATGCAATTGAAAGCATGAAATAATAGACAAAAGGACATATAGTCAAAGCTGTATGTCCTTTTGATTATCTATCCAAGTATAAATTATAGATAAGTCCGACAACCACCAATAAACCGCCTATTACTTTCCCGATAGATAGTAGACCTAATGCAAAATAATCTAATATGATTCCGGTAAAAAGCTGACCTGTAAAAATAATAAGGGACATATAAAAAGCGGATATTTTAGGTGTAACCAAATTAGAAATGGCTACAACTGCTACGCCCAGTAAACCGCCTAGATAAGCCCAAACTGGCACTGTGCCCAACAAATGATATGTCTGTGTTACGGATTCACTGCTAAATAGCAGGAATAAGACTGAAAGTGAAAAGCCTGTTAAATAGTTAAAAAAGGTACTGGCTAACAAGCCTTTTTTTTCTGCTAAAATTGAATTAATATTTCTTGCAATTACGATGGAAGCACCTGCAGCGATTGCAACTACAATAGCTATGATCATTCTTTTCTCTCCTTAATATAAAGTCATGACGATTATTCCAGAAGCTATAATAGTCAAGCCTATCAGCTTTTCTTTTCTGAATTGAACAACCTCCATGCCAAGCCAGCCATAGTGATCTAAAATTAAAGAGCAGATGGATTGCCCCAGCAGACCTAAGGCAAGTGTCAAGGATGCACCTAGCAGGTTGAAGCTGATGTTGTTGAATAAAATGGTGAAAACGCCTAAGAGCCCACCGCTGTACAAATATAACGGAAGGTCTTTGCTGAGACTGATTCTTATTTTTTTGATTATTAAAATGAGAATAATAGAAATAAAGCCCAGCAGGTGGATTATCATTGCGGAGGCATAATTGCCAAGCTTTTGAGAAAGTACACCATTTAATAAAATCATGATTGTGATTAAAACACCGATAAAGGCAGAAAGCAATTTGTACATGAAAAACCTCCAATGAATTTAGTGATCTATACTTCTTAAGCTAAATTTAACACAAGGATACCGATGGGTAGTATGACATATGTCATATCAAATTATGTTATAATAATGTAAATTTAGTATTGTCTATTTGAGGTGAAGATAAATGCGAAGGGTAATAGATCATAAAAAGCGAGACTCTTATATTTCCAGATATCATATAGATGATATATTTGAGCTGGAAATGAAGCAGTATATGGAGCTTTTTCTATTCAATAAAAATGAATATATATGCAAAACAGATGAAAAGCTTGAATATTTGTTTTTCTTTGTAGAAGGCAAGGCGAAGGTATATTCTACCTTAAGCAATGGAAAATCGCTGCTTTTATGTTTTTATAAGCCTTTTAAAGTTTTGGGGGAAGTTGAATTCATGCATTATGAAACCGCCAATTCAAACGTTCAAATCATAGAGGATACTTATTGCATTGGAATATCCTTTGAGAACATTAGGAGATTCGCTCTTAATGACTCGAGATTTTTGAGGTATGCCTGTGATAGCTTAGGTGAAAAGCTGATTCGGCTGAGTAAATACAGCTCCATAAATTTGCTGTATCCTCTTGAAAATAGACTGGCCAGCTATATATTAGCCTATACCTCCAAAACCGTGAGAGAAGGAAGAAACATCATTGTCTTTGAAGGTAATCTATCGGAGGTAGCAGAGCTTTTAGGCACCAGCTATAGGCATTTGCTGAGAACGCTGAATGATCTTTGCGCACAAAAGCTAATCAAAAAGAATCAGCAGGTTTATGAGATTTTAGACTTAGAAAAGCTTAAAAAGCTGGCAGGAGATTTATATGAATAATGCTGATCAATGAATTGAAGAGCTTGTTGAAAAGGAGTAAAATATTATTATAGACATAAAATATGATGGAAGCTTAAACATCCTATTTTAAGGCTTATTTTATGGAGGGGTTTATATGAGATCAAAATTAAGTGATATTTTGGATATTGCAACTAGCAAAAGTATGACATATCAGCAGAAGCTTTTTAGCTTGGCAAATGCAGCAGAAAGATTGGTAGATCCACAGGAAGTACTTGGTTATACAGATGAAGAAATGACATATATTGAAAATGAAATGATTTGTGATTTAAATGAGGGCTATGCATTATATAGACCAAGGTATATCGTTCCTGACTATTATGTACTATTGGAAAAGGGCTGTGACTTTTTGGAGCTTAAGCCACCCACAGACTTGGATGAACTGCTTGACAGTCTGTTGATACTGTACAGACATGTGCCATCCATCACATCCTTCCCTGTATATATAGGGGACTTGGATAAGCTGATGGAGCCTTTTATTACAGATGAACAAAAGGATTATATAAAAATTAAAAGATTTTTAAATCATGTTGATAAAAGTATTCCTGACTCCTTTTGCCATGCTGACATTGGTCCGGAGAAAACAAAGGCGGGAGAGTTGATTCTGAAGGCAATTATTGAACTGGAAAACCCTACGCCAAATATGACGATCAGATATGACAAGGACATTACGCCCAGAGATTTTGCATTAAAAGCGGCAGAGGCTTGTTTAAGGGTATCAAAGCCTTCCTTTAGCAACGACAAGAAGTATTGCAAGGATGTTGGAGAACACAGATTGGTAAGCTGCTACAATGCCTTGCCTCACGGCGGTGGAGCGTATACACTGCCAAGACTGAGACTGGGCACTATCGTCAAAGGAGTTACGTCGTTAGATGAATTACTAAATGAAAGATTACCTAAAGTAACAAAGGCTATGGCTACAATGATAGATAAAAGAATCCGTTTCCTTGTAGAGGAGTCAAATTTCTTCCAGACCTCCTTCTTGGTAAAGGAAGGATATCTAAAGAGAGAAAACTTTTCCGCCATGTTTGGGATGGTAGGCCTAGCCAATGCCGTGAATTATGTTTTGAAGCTGGAAGGCTTGAATGAAACTTATGGTACCTCCAAAAGAGGCGATGAAATTGGCCATGCCATCATGAAGGTCATAGAAGACATTGCAAACAGCCATGAGGGTGTTTACTGTGAAAGAACCAATGATAGATATCTGCTGCATGCACAGGTAGGGGCAACAAATAGTGAAGAGGATGTCTGCAATAACCCTGCTCATAGAATTATCGTTGGGGAAGAGCCTATTCTTCCGCTTCATATTAAGCAGGCAGCGCCTTTCCATGAATACTTTAAATCCGGTACAGGGGATTTATTTGCTCTCGATCAAACCTATCTTCATAAGCTGGATGCGGTATTGGATATCATAGATGGAGCCTTTGCCTCGGGAGCAAGGTATATCACAACCTATTTGCATAATACTGATTTAATAAGAGTTACAGGCTATCTGGTAAAGAAGAGCGAGGCTGCAAAGGTGGCAAGAGGCGAGGCGGTACTCAGAGATACAGATATATTTGGACAGGGCGCTAACGAGAGAGCCCATGTATTTGAAAGAAGACTGAGGAAAGATGGAGAATAAGGCAGTCATAAACAAGATTATTCCTTTTTCAAATGTGGACGGTCCCGGAAACAGGGTGGCAATATTCTTCCAAGGCTGCAACATTAACTGTGTTTATTGTCATAATCATGAGACCATCAAAAAATGTATACATTGCCTGGCATGCATACCCGGCTGTCCAACAGGAGCTATTAAGGAGGTAGACGGCAAGGTTGTGTTTGATGAGAAATTGTGCAGCGAGTGTGATCAGTGCATTAAAACCTGTCAATACAGCTCATCACCCAGGACGAAGGAATACAGTGTAGAGGAATTGGTTGAATATATTGATGGTTTTAAGGTCTTTGTCAGAGGTATTACAGTTTCAGGCGGAGAGCCGACTCTTCATGCAGATTTTATCACGGAGCTGTTTAAGAGGGTTAAAACTTTAGGACTTACCCGCTTTGTTGATACAAACGGCTTCTTCGAAAAAGAGCTGATCACAGCGCTTATAGAAGAAACAGACAAGTTTATGGTAGATATCAAGGCTGTAGACCAGCTAGAGAAATTGTGTGGTACTACCATGAAGCACAACTTGGAGAACTTGAAATATCTTCTTGAAAAAGATAAGGTGTATGAGGTCAGAACAGTAGTAACCAAGGATTATATGGATGTGGAAAACACTTTACATACAGTGGCTTCCATCCTGAAGGCTTATCCTGAAGTTATTTACAAGCTGATCAGAGTTCATGCCACCGGTCTTAGAGTAGAACAAAAGGAAAAGCTGCAAAACAGCATACCCTCTGAAGAATATGTGAGACAAATGGCAGAACAGGTCAAGGAAATCGGGGTACAAAAGGTAGAAATGATTTTGTAAGCAAATAGTAGACAATAGGAGCAATTTTAACACTTTATGGGTTGAAATTGTTCCTATTTATTTTTAGCGAATCGTGGGCTTTAAGGGTAAATATACTTATTTTTACATATTGCGTACTTCTAGTGTATACTAAAATTATGAATAACTTGTGAGGGGTAATTGAAATGCGTATAGAAACCGTTGAGTGTCAAAAGATTGTGGATAGGGTAATCAGCATATTAGGTAAGAATATAAATATTATGAACGACCAGGGTATCATAATAGCCTCAGGAAATGCACAAAGGATAGGAACCTATCATGAGGCCGCTAAGCTTGCGGCTCAAACGAAAAGAGAAATCATCGTTGATACGGATACAAGGTTTGTAGGCTGCAAGAAAGGCATCAATCTCCCGATATACAATGACAGTGAAGTTTTCGGAGTCATCGGAATAACAGGTGAGCCTACTGAAGTGAAAGGCTATGGGGTTATAGTAAAAGAGTTGGTTGAAATGATGATACAAGAGTCAGAAAGAAACAAGATTGAGTTGTATCAACAGCAAGCGCTGAAAAATCTAGCTATAGAGCTCATTAGAGAGAATGCGCCAAGCTTGGAAAACTTAAGCTGGAGAGCTCAGCTGGTAGACTTTGAAATCAAGGTAGCAAGAACGGTTATGGTTGTAGATATATGCAATTTCGGATTGGTCATCAGAAGATTTAATAAGGATACTGAGGTAAAGGTGCAAGAGTATAAGCAAAATATGATAAATATTATAAACTCAATATCCAATAGGACTCATGATATCGTATTCAACTTCTATGAAGATCGCTTTATAATAATAAAGAGCATGGACATGAGTATTGAGGAATACTGCAGCAAATTGGTTAATAAGGTAAAAGATAAATTGGGTATAGAACTGAATATTGGCGTAGGTTGTATCTGTGAGGAAATAAACGACTATTATAAGTCCTATTCTTTGGCCAACAGCGCTATGGAAATTGGTAGAAAAATCAAGCCGGAGCAGCTTTTGTACAATTGGTCTGACTACAGGCTGGAAACCCTGCTGCAAGCTGTTGAAGAGGAAAAAAAGAATCAGTTTTTAGAAAGCTTTGATAAGATATTCTATGACAGTGAGGTTGAAAAGGAGTTGAAGCATACATTAAAGACTTACTTTGAGCAAGGTATGAATATACAAAACACGGCAAAAGTGCTTTATGTACATAGAAATACAGTTTTGTATCGTTTAAACAGGCTTAAGGAGCAGTGTGGTTTTGATGTAATGAATAGCTACAATTGTATGCTGATTTATATCGCTATTCTCCTGAAAGAACTTGGATAAATATGTGCATAGTGCACAAAATATGGCAGCTACTTTTTATAAAACCTTATGCAATTTGTACATTGATATAAGGTTTTATTTTATCTATTATAAAAATATAATGTAGTATAGGACGTGAAATGATGAAAGTAGTGATAGCACCGGATTCCTTTAAGGGCAGTCTTTCTGCTAAGGATGTTGCAGAAAATATAAAAATAGGTATTGAACGAGTATATAAGGATATAGAGATACAATGTATTCCCATGGCTGACGGTGGCGAAGGAACTGTTCAATCCCTTGTTGATGCTACCGGAGGCAGAATAATAAGTGCTAAGGTCATGGGACCGCTGCTTCAAGAAGTAGATGCCTTTTATGGGATGCTGGGGGATGGCAAGACAGCAGTAATTGAAATGGCAGCCGCTTCGGGCTTGCCATTGATAGCGGAAGACCAAAAAAATCCTATGATAACTACCACCTATGGAACTGGCGAGCTTATTAAACATGCACTGGACATGGGTTGTAGAGAGATTATCATAGGAATAGGAGGAAGTGCAACAAATGACGGGGGCTTTGGAATGGCGAAGGCTTTGGGTGTTAAGTTCCTGGATCAGGAAGGCAAGGATATTGGTCATGGCGGAGGAAGTCTGTCGAAGCTATATAAAATTGATACGGCGGAAATGGATAAGAGAATAGGTGCCTGTAAGATTACTGCAGCCTGTGATGTCGACAACCCACTTTGCGGGGCAAGAGGTGCGACATATATATTTGGACCACAAAAAGGAGCAAAGGGTGAGATGCTTGAAATTCTTGACAAGAATCTACAGCACTATGCAGAAGTTATCAAGGCTACCTTAGGGATAGACATTATGAATTGCCCGGGCGCAGGTGCGGCAGGCGGTCTTGGTGGAGGTTTAATGGCATTTATGAATGTTACGCTGCAAAAGGGTATTGATATTGTCATTGAGACAGTAAAACTAGAGACATATATGAAGGATGCTGACTTAGTTATAACCGGTGAGGGAATGATGGATTATCAGACGCAGTATGGCAAGACTCCTTATGGGGTAGCTAAAGCTGCTAAGAAGTATAATATCCCTGTTGTTGCGCTTGTAGGACAGATAGGTAAAAATGCAGCTGTGCTTTATGAAATGGGTATAGACAGTATTTTCTCCTTGGTCGATGGGCCGATGCCTTTGAAAGAAGCAATTGACAGAGGTGCTGATTTGCTGCAGGATGCTGCGGAACGAATCATCAGACTGTATAAAATTGCTCATAAAATATAGAGCAATTAAATAAAGGGGGTATAAAAATGACTCAAGGTCCTATAGTAATATTCATCCTTCTTGCTGCAATTATATTTATTGTGCTTGGTAC
>JAQSYD010000116.1 GCA_029256325.1 Clostridia bacterium | reverse complement strand
TTAGGGTATGATCTGCATAGGTTCCCACTAAGTAAGTAAAATTTTTAAGCTTTAAATCTATATTTTCAATCTGAACGAGTCCATTATTGATAGTGACTTTCTGCTTACTTCCGGCATTGATCTCCGGCATACCTGCACCATATGAATAGAAGGTAGTTTTATATACGATAAACTCATTTTCTTGTATCTTAATAAACTCATTTACCAGAGTACGGTTTACTGAATGCTTGAAGCTTACTACAAACTCCTTTGCATTATCAATATCATCGATATATACTATTTCCCCCGTTTTTCCATTGGAAATGATAAATCTACTGAACATAGGTATATTTAAAATTATTACGATCAATACAAGAAAGCATGCTGCAAAGAAGTACTTTTCTGCTCCTGGATGGAACGGAACGGATATACCTTGTACTGCATCTTGAAGATTAAGTTCTTTTCCTTTTGCATGACCTGATGCTAATTCAGGCTGATTTTCAAATAAAGCCTTTGTCAAATCATATACTACTTTTTCAGATACTTCTGAACCAACTACCAAAGTTGCCTTTACAGCTACTGTTTTTACTGCTGCAGTCTGGCCCTTGTAAGTTCCAGCTGGTATAGTAAATTCTGTGAAGAAAGGATACTTTGTTGTCAACTGCTTAATTACATCATCAGGAACTGATATAAACTTAAGATCTGATGTAGTAGCGGTATCCTGAATTGCTGCATTAGGTATACCTGATGTAAATAGGAAACCGTCAATATGATTGTCCTTTAAGGAGTCTGCAGACTCAGAGAAAGATAGATAGTTTGCTGAGAAATCATTATAAGTCATTCCCATAACATCTAATATCTGTCTTGCATTTGCTTCAACACCGCTTCCAGGTGCACCAACTGAGAATTTCTTTCCTTTGATGTCTTGCAAATTGTTGATTCCGCTATTTGCAGTAGCAACGATTTGTATTACCTCAGGATAAAGCGTAGCAACCGCTCTTACATTTTCAATCTTGCCATCCTTGAATGCTTCTAAACCATTATATGCATAGTCTGTCATATCATTCTGAACAATTGCAAGCTCTGCTTCTTTCTTGCCTATAAGCTTAAGATTTTCAACAGACGCGCCAGTTGCCTGAGCTGTTACATTCATGCCCTCAACCTTTGAGTTGAATATCTGTGCCATAGCGCCGCCAAATGGATAGTAAGTACCGGATGTACCACCCGTTGCCAATATAAGATTAGTTGTTTGTGGAGCACATCCTGTCAATGCGATGGACAGAACAAGTACCACAGCTAAAGCTAGTACTATGTATTTTTTCATTGAATTCCCTCCTCCTATTTGTTACTTTAATTCTAAAGGCACAATAACAAATAGTAACAGAAAGAAACGTAAATTTACATGTATTGGTTTGAAAATTGAGAAAATTGACTTCTAAAGCATAGTGTCATGCACTTTGTTCAACCATTACCAGCAGTCTTTTTATGAAAGACTTTATGTTTACTTTACCGCTATACTTCACCTTGCCTCTTATATAATCCATTTCCATTTTTACCTCGGTATAATCAAACAAAGAAGAGCTGTAAAGAATGAACTTGTCGTTGCTGAAATCTTCTATTCCCATGGCCGCAATATTCTTCATCGCTTTGCCTACTGTCCTTCTTATCCTCATTTCAATTGCCTTGAAGTCACTAGTAGGGCCCTTACCCTCTGAAGAGTACTTGCTCTGCAGCAGCTTTAAAAGCTCACTGAGTTGTGTCTCCTCCAGCGCTTCTCCCAAATCCGCATCTTCATAAAGCATGATGCATATATTAATGATGTCTCTGCTCCCCAGATCTCCCAAAATACCAAGGTCAGCCATTAACTGGTTTAATACTCTTTTTGCATTGCCGAGCTTCTTGCCATTGTTCACTGTATTGTTCCTTCCCAATGTCATAGCAGTGGATTCGATGGCTTCAAAGGTCTTTCTCATTGAAAGATACTCATTGACCTTTCTTACCACGTTCACAACCTCTATCACATTGATAGGCTTGCTGATAAAAAATTCAATTCCATATTCATAGGCTTTTGCAATCATATCCTTGTCACTGACCTGCGAAAGCATGATGAACATACTTTTTATATTCAACGATTTGATCTTTTTTATGATTGAAATGCCATCTTGCAAAGGCAGCAGCAGATCTATGATTACGATATCCGGCTTATATCTTAATATCAATTCCTCACCCATAAGCCCATCGTCTGCTTCTGCATATACATCACCCAGGCTGTATTGATCTATGATTTTTGTAAGTACACTTCTAACGGTTCTATCATCGTCAATTACTATAAAACTAGACATCGACATCCCCCTCATAAATTATTATGCTTTTCGGAAGCTCCAGCTTGAACTCGGTAATACCTTCAATATCATTATTTACGCTTACTTTCCCATTCAAGTGCTCTGACAGAAGCTTGATATGTGTCAATCCAAGCCCAGTAGATACTTGTCCTGTCTCAGGGTTAAATTTAGTAGTGAAGCCTGGCTCAAAGATCAGCTCTCGCTCTTTTTCTTTTACACCCTTTCCATTGTCTTCAACACTGAAAATTATCATATTTTTATGTAAAAAACACTTTATCTTCACATACGAATCACTTCTATAGCATGCCTCAATAGAGTTTTGTATCATATTATTTAGTATGGACATGATGATAAAATACTCACTGGTCCTGAAATCCTTTTCAATATTAAAGCTAAGCCTAATATCCTTATTAATCACTTCCAGGTATCTTGTAAATATATCCTCTATGGTCTCAAATATCTCACTCATTTTCATAGTCTTGTAAACATCACTTGCAGGCATAAGCTTTTCCATGCTTATCACGATTCGATTATAGTCTTTTTTTATTTCATGTATATCTATGGATAGATTCAGACAATCTGCCATGATTCTGTTAAGGTCGTCCTTACCCAAAGAACTGCTTTCATTAAGGGTATTATATATTGAATAGCTCTTGACCATTGCACCCTCAATATCCTGCATGGACTTTTTAAGAAAGAAAACCTCTGACTTTAGCTTTGCAGTCAGCAAAAGCAGATCCTTATATCTCTTCTGGTGCTCCTCTTTTGTGATAAACAGGCTATAATTCTCTATAATCCAGAACAACGCTAATACAAGGCAGCTTCTTAATACAGCAGCCAACATTATTGTTGAAAAAATCTCTTCAAAATATGTAGGTTTAAATTGATTTCTTATCAGGAGTTCAAAGAAATTTGACATGATATCCGCTGTAGTCAGGGCAACAATAAAATATATTGGCCTTTTGAACAGCTTCCGGAAGTCCGTGCCCTCTATTATAATACCATATGAAATATAATACATAAGTGCAGGTAAGTGTTTATAAAAGGCTGCATCGACAATTGCTGCATTGGCGAAAACGTCTATCCCGACCCTTATTAAAAGCACTGAGATTCCTGTTACTATGGATGTGGCTACAATAGGAATCGAATAAAAATATAGCAGTAAAAAGGTGAACATGACAACCCCTATGGTGATTCTAAAATCTGTACCAAAGGGATAAAAATTAACCTGCCCCATAAAGGCAGTAAATAGTCCCACCATTAGCATTTCTTTTAATCTGTTCTTCAAAGCAACAACCCCAATATCTCATTTTGTATTCTTGACTGTTATTACCGAAATACTCGATTTTATAATAATTATATCATAATAAACAAAAACCCCCTATATAGATCATATAATCCAACCTTAGGGGGTACTTTATGAACGCTACTTCTTACCGTATTTATACTTTATAAACTCTTTGAACTTTTCAATTTCCTCTTTTGCTTCAAAGGGAAGCTCTTCTTCAAATTCATGCTTTTCGTCAAATATCATGCCGGAAGAATCCTTCTTGGGATAGTAAGAAGTCTTATCTGATAAATCTCTTACATCTATACGGCTTAGTAAATAATCTATGGATACACAAAAAAAATCAGCAAGCTTTTTTAGTGTGTCGGTATCAGGATCACGTTCTCCCGTTTCGTAAAATCCAATTGTTCTGGCAGAAACCTTTAAAACCTTTGCCAACTCAGCTTGTGTCAGACCTCTTTCTTTTCTTAAGTCTCTAATTCTCTTCAAAGGCAATCACTCCTTGTAATGAATTATAACTTTTTGTTCGATAGAATTAAATTAAACGAACAAAAAGTACGCTTTTTATTGACTTGGAACTATATGTTCTATATAATATGAAGTAAATATGAACGATATGTACGAAAAGGAGAAAAAACTATGATAGAGCTGCCCGAAGCCTCAGACCCTTTTAGCTTAATTACGGATCATGTAGATCTAACGCTTTTCAGCAAAAAAGAAAAAAACAGTAAGATGCACCAACCTTTGTATAAGTTTTATGATTCTTCCTATTTAAGTGCTTATATTCAGATTTATATAACGATATGGTGTAATAAAGAGGAGGAGCTTGTTCATCAGAATTCCCAGGTGTTACCCACACCACAATAAATGCAAGGGTAGCTTGTCACTCTGAGCTTGCGAAGAGTCTTAAGATCCTTCGCAAGCTCAGGATGACGCAACAATTGGTACGGTCTTTCATAACAATGACATGCGCTTTGCGCAAGTTCCTTTAGTCATTCTTCCCTCAAGATGACAACGAGTGCTTGTTCATAGCAATGCAAAATATGCAAACAAAAAGGACGCTGTGAGAGCGTCCTCTACGGACAATAATATTTTAATATGGCTTGATGTATTGCTTCTACTGCCTTTTGCCGCATTGCAGAGTCAGCCAGCTTTTCCGCATCCTTTGGATTTGTGATGTACAGCAGCTGCAGTAATATTGCAGAGGCTCTTACTTCACGCAATAAATAAAATTCAGCTGTCCTGACCCCTCTATTTTTGCTGCCTATAGCATCACTTACATAGTCAATAATTAGTTTTGAAATCTTCTCGCTTTCCTTGTCTCCACGGAAATGATATATTTCTGTACCGGATACCCCGGGGCTGGCAAAGGTATTTTGTATAATCGATATGAAGAAGTCAGGCTTTTCTGTATTGGATATCGCTGCTCTATCAGATAATGCAACCTTACTGTCGTCTTCTCTTGTAAGCTTCACTGTCGCTCCATCCTTCTGCAGCAGTCTTGCTAAATTCAATACAATATCAAGATTAACATCATTTCCTTCTTCATCTCCACAGCCTGAATCCAACACAAATTTCCTACCCTTCAGAGGCTTACCATCCTCTGCTATTTCCATAGCTTCCAGCTTGATACCAGTATAGTAATAGCCTAGAATCTCCTCACAGCTCTTACCTATCAGCGCCATTTCATTGGCACCGCACAGGCAAAGCCCCAATCCGTGTCCCATGCCTATAGTTTTGAATAAAAACTTTATGGGTGTATAGTTAAATCTGGTGGAGTTCAACTGGAGAAGCTCCATCAGCTCATTTCCCTTAAATAGCTTATTGCCAATTCTTAGACTTCTAACCCTTCCTTGATCATCCACATCTATATCTTCAAACATACCTAAAATGCTGTTATATATGTTATCCGGCTTCACAATCCTTGTATTTAATATCTGTTCCAGTTCTTCTACTGTAAACTGTTTTTCGCTGTTTTGGTCCGGAATAGCTCTGCAATAGGAGCATAGCACTCTTCTTAAATAAGTTATTTTGCTGCCCAGCACATTTTCAGAGTTTTCAGTTGCCCCTCCGCAGCGATAATGAAAAAAAGGTTTTATTGGCTTGCCATCAAAGGTTATAATAGTACCTTTTGTTCTGCAGGCAGCTTGTTTATAAATGTCCTCCACACTACCCTCTTCAAAGTCAAACATAATACAATGGTCTGGTTCATCACACAGGTCACAGCCTTTGTACCTTGAACAACCCGTGCCGCCATATATGTTCAGTCTTCTGGCCAGCTCAGTTCTAACCATTATTGTAAACGCCTTTATAGTTTCAAAACTGTAGCCTTCTTTTAGGTTTACTGAGGTAATGCTCGCTACCAGCTCTTCAAACTCTTTCTCTTGTATGCTTTTTGCCTTACTGTTATAGAGTTTAAGATACATATTATCCCCCCCTATACCGTACTGTATAGGGACTTCGGCATACCATCCCTGTACTTTCCTCTGGTTTGAACGCCTCCAACTCCATTTAATCCCGTTATTGTTCCAGTGAGCACTTCTTTTAATGGAACAATTTGATCTATGGGAGTTAAAGCAATCTTCTCACACACCATTACCGGATCCAATGCATGTATTAACACTCGTTCCGGCGAGCTTGCAAAATTAGCACCAGCCTCCATAATTCCTTCAAAATAAGACTGGCATGCTCCGGCAAAAACTACTAAGTCATCTAGAGACGGTTCATATTTCCGCGCTAGCTTGACTGACTCCATATAATACTTTGAGTTTTTATAATTGCCTACAGTGTTCAGATCCTTCCTTCTTTGCTCCGGACTTTTAGACTGTGAAGGCTGTATATATGCATCATGTCCTGTAAGCACAAGAATATCAGGTGTGAATTGCAGCAATAATGCCTCCACTGCTTTGGGTTGTTCGCTTTCTGCTACTACTCTTCCAACTGCATCTATATGAAGCTCCTTATAGGATTTCATGCACATATCCAAATAGTTTTTATCTCCATCAATATGCAATACCTTCCCCGGTCTTCTAAAAATCTGAGCTTCATTACGGTAAAGCCTCCCATTCATTATGGAGGTTGCTTTTCTTGCTTTCTTTTCCAGCTTCCTCATTAACTTGTTTGCTCTATCATCAAAATTTCTGATATCCTCATTTATCTTTGAAGGTGGCAGCTTCACTACATCTGTTTCAGGCGCATCGGCTATTAACCTCAGATTTATGCCTGTCAATATTATAACAAACTTGTCATTTTGCTTGATTATATCGTGAACTCTAAATACGATGTCACAGTTATAAGATTTTCTGCCCACCAAATCACCAATTTTTATGTCCATAGACTTACCCCCTATCTTACCCTTGCAGTTATAATATATAGTATGTTGATGTACCAACTGTGGTGAATGAAAAAAAAACAGCCTTCGCTGTTTTTGTCATATTCGCAGATTATGCTGCATATACTATTAGTTTCGCTGGTTAATCAATACTTACTAATTTTATAGTAGGTTCTGAACTGTTTTATAACTCATAGCACCTCTTATACAAGATCTTAACTATTTCTCGTGCTGTCATAAATCAGTTTTAGTTCCTGGACTTATAAACGCTTATATAAGCTTTCTAAAACTCCTGGTAAAGCCAGTGATATATTCCCTAAATATATAGGCATCTTCATATTTGCTCACAAAAGTCTCATCTGTCCAATCCGTCTTTTTTTCATAATATCTCTCTGCTATTCTCCAAAATCTTTGCGGAAATTCAAATATAGCCTGCATAAGCAGTAGGTCCTCTTTGTTGATGGTGTTGATGGCATCATATACGTTGAGTATTCTCAAAGCCATATCAATGTCAAAGCTGAATCGCTTCAATGCCTTCAGTATATAGTTTGCAACATCGTATACAGGCAGCTCATGGCAGCTATAATCAAAATCTATAATACTGACCTCATTGTTCTTACCTATGATGATATTATGGTAGGTATAGTCATGATGACATATCCATTTTTCTTTTTTGGCTCTTTTGCATATACTTTGGTAGTTTGAACTTTTTAGCGTATCATATGCCTGCCATGCCATATTGATCATGAAGTCTACATCCTCTAAAAATATTTTGTCGAAGAAGTCCTTCTTTTTCTTACTGCTAACCGTTTCTTTTAACGTCACCATATAATCAATTTTTTTTAAATACGTACTGTCCCACCTGCCATAATTTTCTCTTTTGTATGCACCGGTTGGCGCTTCATAGCCTTTGCCCTTTTTGTGAAGCTCCGCTAAAGCCAGCACGGCTCCCTCACGATCAAAGGGGTTCGTAAAGCTACATTCCCGTCCTTCTATTACTTTTTCTACTACAAAGATTCTATTGTCCTGCACGGTAAAAGGCAGACCGTTTTGCCCTATTAAATATCTGTCTAAATTTCTAAAGCCTTTTTCATATAAATATTCCTTCATGCCATGTATATATAACAGCTTGTCGGGATCCCTGTCTGTTTCTTTTATAACAATAGGTCCTCTATTGGTCTCTGCGATATGTACAGCCCGAAGGGGCCTATAACTGGTTATCTTGAAATCATACTCCGTTGCAATGGCCTCTAATTGCATAGCCTACACCTCACTAGAATTTTTAATTATGCACAAAAATTTAAGTAAACTATTATAACAAGATTTATTGAAAGTTTTTTGCACTTGTTGCTGAAATAGAAGCCCTCCACTTATAGAAGTAGGGGATATAGTTTTGCCTCGTTATAAATATATGAGGGTCTGAAGTCACATATTCAAAAGTCTATAGTAAAATAGTCCTATCTTTTGTCCACATAAAGCTACAGCTTATGCACAAGTTGTGCACAAGCTGTGTATATA
>JAQSYD010000115.1 GCA_029256325.1 Clostridia bacterium | reverse complement strand
GAAAAAAGTTTGAGGCATCTTGAGTAAGTATATAAGTGTTAAACAGTAGACCTATTATATTTAATCCTGCAATTTGGTTAGGTCTCACTTCTTTATTTAATATAGTATTGTTTGAATGCATAACAGTGGCAGGCTTTTGCTGTTCATAAAAGCTTTTGCTTATGTTTTCTGTTTTATAACTAAAATCATCCTTTAAAAAGCTTTGCTGCGTATTAGGGTTATGGAATTGACTCATATAAGTATTGGCATTTTTTACATATAAATCTGATGTATCAGGCAGTTCTATTGCTGGTACAGGCGCTTCAAATATTCTAGTAGATGTAGCAGCTGCCAGAGGCTCAGTATATTGCTCCGGTTCTTCAAAGGATCCGAAGGTTAGATTGCTTCCTGCCAAACAGCTTTTTACAGCAGTATATATTGTACTAAAGATTGATCTGTCATCAGAAAATTTGATTTCCGCCTTAGTAGGATGTACATTTACATCTATTTTATCAGTCTGCACCTTCAAATTTAATACGACAAAAGGAAATTTGTTATTCATTAACAGACCTTTATAAGCCTGTTTTACAGCCTCGCCAAGCATTTTGTTCTTTATAATTCTATTGTTAACAGAAAAAATCATATAAGTAGAATTTCCACGGGCAATTTCAGGCTTGCCAATATATCCGTCAATATTGATGATCGGATTGCTATAATCCAATTTCACCATAGCTTTTGCAGTGTTTTTGCCATAAATGCAGGTTAAAACTGAAAGTAAATCCCCATTGCCTGGCGTGTGCAGTACGTTTTTGCCTTCAACAATTAACTTAAAGGAAACTGCAGTATTTACCATGGCCAGTTTTTGCACCACATCAACGATATGACCTTGTTCACTAATATCGCTTTTTAGAAACTTTTCTCTAGCAGGGGTATTATAAAACAGGTTTCTAACTGTTATGGTTGTACCAACAGGAAAGCCTATAGATTTTCTATCTTGAATATTGCCGCCCTTTATGAGTATATAGCTGCCGGAGTCCTCGCGGTCGGTTCTGGTCTGCAGCTCAACTTCAGAAACTGCAGCTATACTGGCCATTGCTTCCCCTCGAAAGCCTAAAGTAAAAATATTAAATAAATCCTCTGCCGCTTCAATTTTGCTGGTGGCATGCCTTTCAAAAACATGTTCTAGGTCCTCAGATAAAATTCCGTTTCCATTATCAGAAACACTGATAAAGCTTTTACCGCCATTGTTAATTTCTATAGTTATGGCAGCGGCTTTAGCGTCTATGGAGTTTTCGACCAATTCCTTCACGATGGAAGCGGGTCTTTCAATAACTTCACCGGCTGCAATTTTATTTATGGTAGACTCGTCTAAAAGTCTTATGATACCCAAAATACGCTCACCTCACTTTTATTTGAATTCTTTGGCCTTTTTATGAAGCTCGCAAAGCAGATTAAAGGCTTGCATTGGCGTCATATTGTTTATATCAAGGGTTTTGATGTCTTCAACTAAAGAAAATTGTCCGAAATTAAAAAGATTCACTTCATCAGCAGGATGAGTTTGCTTTTTCTTTCTTTCCTTTACATAAAGGTTGGTGTGGTTTGTTTCCTCTGATTTTTCCAAGGTAGATAAGATTTCTTCTGACCTTAGCAATATATTTTCCGGAATGCCAGCCAGCCTAGCTACGTGGATGCCATAGCTGCCATTGGCTCCGCCCCTTATGATCTTACGTAGAAATACAATATTCTTACCTTTTTCCTCTACGGATATACAGTAGTTTTTTATGCCTTCTATTTTGCCTTCCAGCTCAGTAAGCTCGTGGTAGTGTGTTGCGAATAAGGTTTTGGCACCTATGCTATCTTTGCCCGCAATATGCTCTACAACAGACCAAGCAATGCTCAAACCATCGAATGTGCTGGTGCCGCGTCCGATTTCATCCAAAATGATAAGACTCCTTTTGGTTGCATTGTTGATGATATTTGCCAGCTCGCTCATTTCCACCATAAAAGTACTTTGACCGGAAGCCAGATCGTCTGAGGCACCAACACGAGTAAATATTCTATCCACTACGCCTATTACAGCCTCACTTGCAGGTACAAAGCTGCCAGTCTGTGCCATAAGAGTAATCAATGCTACCTGTCTCATATAAGTTGACTTACCAGCCATGTTTGGACCGGTAATGATCAACATCCTATTGTCATCGGTATCTAATTCCGTATTATTGGGAACAAATTTTACTGAATTTGATTGCACTTCTACAACAGGATGTCTACCGTTTTTAATGAGTATCTGATCCTCCGAATGAACATTAGGTCTGCAGTAGCCGTTTTTTTGCGCTACCTCTGCAAAGGAACATAAGCAATCCAAGGTTGACAACTGTGATGCGGTTTCTTGAATACGAAGTATGTGCTTTGCAATTTGTTCTCTTATTTCAACAAAAAGCTGATATTCAAGCTCAATGAGCTTTTCTTCAGCACCCAATACCATATCTTCAAGCTCTTTCAGTTCAGGGGTGATATATCTCTCTGAGTTCGCCAGTGTTTGTTTGCGGATGAAATAATCGGGTACCAGCGAATAATTTGATTTTGTAATATCAATATAATAACCGAACACTTTGTTATAGCCTACTTTAAGGGATTTAATACCTGTTTTTTCTCTTTCTGTCTGCTCCAGCTCTGCAATCCACTTCTTGCCATTAAGGGCTCCCTCCTTCAGCTTATCCAGTTCAGGATAGTTGCCTTTCTTAATAAGGTTACCTTCCTTTAGCGTGATGGGGGCTTCTTCATTAATAGACTTATCAATAAGCTCATGTATATCTTGAAGTGTATCCAGCTGTTCATATATATCCTTTATGATCTTGCTTGTACAATTACTGATTAAATTTTTGATGTGAGGAAGATTTTCTGTAGAATTTTTAAAAGCTATTAGATCTCTTGCGTTGGCATTTCCCAATGCAATTCTGCTGCCTAATCTCTCTAAATCGTATATACCTTTAAGATATTCTTTCATTTCTTCTCTCAATAAAAACTCGTTATATAGCTCTTGAACGCCATTCAGTCTTTCATTTATTTCTTTTGGATTCAATAAAGGCTTTTCAATCCAAGCTTTCAGTCTTCGACCGCCCATGGAGGTAGAGGTTTTGTCCATAACAGAAATAAGTGCGCCCTTTCGCGTTTTGCCTCTCATGGTTTCAATAAGCTCTAAGTTTCGCCTTGTGTTCATGTCCAGCATCATATAGCTGCTGATGCTGTAAGGCTTAATATTGTTTATGTTACTCAGCGCCACCTTCTGTATTTCATCAAGGTACACAAGTATAGCGCCAGTGCATCTAATAAGCTCTTCACTGTCAATACCCAAGCCTTCCAGTGAATTGACGCCGAACTGTTTTTTAAGTCTTCTTTCGCAAGCAGAAAGCTCAAAATATGAAGGATTCAGCTGACTCGCTTCTTTTGGCAGAAAGCTATCACCTTGTTCATTATTGCAAATTGCCTCTGATGGATTGATGCGATTTATTTCACTCATAATATTCTGCTGCTCTGAAAGCTCTGCCTGTGTACAGTAAAATTCTCCTGTAGACAGATCAATGTATGCAATAGCAGTTATTTTATCTGCAGCGTATACTGCCATAAGATAATTGTTTGACTTTTCATCCAGCATTGTGGATTCTGTAATTGTACCCGGGGTGACGATTCTTACTACTTCTCGCTTGACAATCCCCTTAGCTATTGCAGGGTCTTCCACTTGCTCGCAAATAGCAACCTTATAATTCTTCGCTATTAATCTTGATATATAATTCTCAGCTGCATGGTAGGGGATGCCGCACATAGGGGCTCTTTCCGCCATGCCGCAGTCCCTTCCAGTCAGTGTTATTTCTAATTCTCGAGATGCAGTTAATGCATCATCAAAGAACATTTCATAAAAATCTCCCAGTCTAAAAAAAATAATTTTATCTCTATGCTGTTCCTTGATTTCCATATATTGCTGCATCATTGGTGTTAATTGAGCCATCTATCCTCACTCCATTTCTCCGTTTAAAAACCATGAGAAAACTTCTGTAATCTTTACATTTACCAATTGCCCTATAATATCGCCTTTACCGCTAAAATTGACTACCTTTCCGGTTCTGCTTCTACCGGTGAACTTGGTTGCATCATTTTTACTAGGGCCTTCTACCAGTACCTCTACAGTTTTATTTAAATAATGGTCATTTGCCTTTTTTCCAATAGCATTTTGCAGCTTCATCAATTTTTCAAAGTTTTTATGCTTTTGATCTTCACTTATTTGATTTTCCATTTCAGCTGCAGGAGTTCCAGTACGCTTAGAGTAAATAAACATAAAGGCTTGATCAAATTCTACTTTTTTGATTACTTCTAAGGTCTCTTCGAAATCCTCATCTGTTTCTCCAGGGAAGCCAACAATGACATCTGTACTTAAAGCTACTCCAGGGAGTGCTTTTTTAGCCTTCTCTATTTTCTCCAAGTAGTCTTCCTTTGTATATTTCCTGTTCATCGCCTTTAGGACTCTATTGCTGCCGGCTTGGAAGGGTAAATGCAGCTGCTCGCATACTTTTTTACATGCACTCATGGTTTGGATCAGCTTGTCAGATATATCCTTTGGATGTGAGGTCATAAAGCGTATACGTTCAATGCCTTCAATATCATTCACCATTTTTAGCAGGTCTGCAAAATCAAGCTCCAGCTTCAAATCCTTGCCATAGGAATTCACATTCTGACCCAGCAGCGTTATTTCTTTGCAGCCATCTGCTGCCAGCTGTTTTATTTCTGTGACAATATCTTCCGGCAAGCGGCTTCTTTCTCTGCCTCGAACATGAGGCACAATACAATAACTGCAGAAATTGTTACAGCCATACATAATTGTCACCCAAGCCTTGAATTTGTCTTCTCTTCTAACTGGTATATCCTCCACAATAATGCCTTCAGTATTCATGATGTCAATAAGGGTATACATTTCATTCATGGAGCGTTCTAGCAGCTCTGGGAATCTATATAGATTATGCGTGCCAAATACCAAATCTACGTGTCTGTATTTCTTTTTAATTGTTGCCACAGCATGTTCCTGTTCCATCATGCAGCCGCATATACAAAGAAGCATGTTGGGATTGTCAATCTTTAGCTGCTTAAAGGCGCCTATATTGCCATAGAGCTTAAGCTCTGCATTTTCTCTAACACAACAGGTATTTATAATGACTACATCTGCTTCTTCTCTATTTTCTGTTTTTTGATAGCCCATCTCGTCCAGCATGCCCATCAGCTTTTCGGAATCAGAGACATTTTGTTGACAACCAAAGGTTATAACAAAATAACGTTTATGCTTGCCGTTTTTTTGGTATTCCATATTGTTATTTTCTTTTAGACGAAGCATGATTTCCTTTTGCCTGGTTAATTCAGTCTTATCTATTTTTACTTCTTTTCTTTCACCCATCTATATTACCTCATCATAAACTTTTTCATTATCTGCCACAATACTCTATATTATAGCATATTTAACCAAAAACCTGAATTGCAGATCTACATACTCATAATATTTCCTTCTTAGTATAAATTTAGACACGCTGTCAGACGAAAAAGAAAATCAGATGCATCACGAGTACATCTGATTTTCTTTTTTCTTTAGTGTGCTTCTTTTTTTTCTGAATCTTCTTTTTGCTTTAATAAGTTTATGATTTCACTGGCGTCCTTTTTACTTAAATCCTTGCTGTAGCTTTTACCTGTCAAGTCCTGCATTGTTTTTCTCAATTCATCATTTGTCATATTTATGCTTTGTGCCAGAGAAAATATAGCATTTAGCTGTGCTTTGGTGGCATTTACATTAACCTCCGGCTGCTTAAGCTCCCGAATATCCTTAATCTCATCTTTTCTGTCATCATCAGAAGTCATTCCTTTTGGTTCTGTTACTTCCTCATATCCTGTAAATTCAACACCATAGCCTGCAAATCTGAGTGCTCTGGCAATAGCTCTTGTTTCAGCCAGTTCCAATATTGCATTTGCCAATATGCGATCCCGTTTGGCAGATGCATTGCCTAAGCCTGCAAAAGTACCTTTTTCTGTTTTAACATGGGCATGCACCACAGTAGAATCATCATTATAATATAAAACACTGGTTTCTATAGATAAAAGCTTGTTTTCATCATGGGCTAGCCTCAAGCGGCCGCCTACCACTGGATAAGTTTTACCTTGCACCTTTACAAGCTCTTCATTTTTAAAATTGTTAAGCATAAATAAACCACCTCAACTTTATTTTTGCGCAGAAGCAGTATTATATGCAAGGCTTGAACGAGAAAAACCAAGTACTTAATGACATTTTTATCATTAAATACTTGGTTTTATAAATTTAGTTAATTTGTTTTTTGATTTTATTTACCGAGTGCTTGAGCTCATCAACTAAGTAATAGAGCTCATCTGTTTTTGCTTGTTCTCCGGCACTTACGGCATTTTGAAGCTTTTCTATGATATCTTCAAAATCTTTCTTCAGGTTTTCTATATTGCCCTGCACTGCAGTTGTACTTGCGAAGGTTCTTTCCTTAATTACATTACTTTGCTTATTTGGCGTAAGCTCTATAGTCTGCCCCATCCTTGGTATTTCATTTGGTATATCAAATTTCTCTGTAATCAATCTGGATAACTCAGTTATTGCTTCGTCTTCACCATGAGTCAGGAATATTTTAGCAGGCTTTTTCTTGAAGCCTTCAATCCAGTCTAGCAGGCCCTCCTGATCAGCATGACCAGAGAAGCCCTGTATAGAGTGAATACTGCTTTGAATATTTATTTCCTCGCCAAACAGCTTCACGGTTTTAGCACCTTCTATAATTCTTCTGCCTAGTGTTTCCTTTGCTTGATAACCAACAAAAACCACACTGCTTTCTTTCCGCCAAAGATTATGTTTTAGATGATGCTTGATTCTACCTGCATCACACATTCCGCTAGCAGAAATAATGATGCAGCTTAGTTCCTCAAAATTAATAGCTTTCGATTCATCTGATGTTTTAGTAAATATCAGATTTGGGAACTCAAAAGGGTTGTCGCCTGATTTAATCAAATTTATAGTATCTTCATTTAGGTAGCCGGAATTTTTTTCGAAAATCTTTGTAGCGTTGATAGCCAATGGACTATCTACGAATACTGGTATATCTTTAAGCTTGGATGTTTTTGCTTCTTTTAGTGTATTTAACTCAAAAAGAATTTCTTGAGTTCTTTCTACTGCAAAGGACGGAATAACAACGTTTCCTTTTTTGTTAACGGTTTCAAGTATGATATCCAATAATTTAAGCGCTTTGTTCTCAGAAGCAGGATGCAGTCGATTACCATAAGTAGATTCCATTACAACAAAGTCAGCTTCATCAATTAAAGTAGGATGATTTAACAATGGAGAATTCTTGCTGCCTAAGTCTCCTGAAAAGACCACCTTAAACTCTTTATTTTGCTCTCTAACCCACATTTCCAGTATGGATGAACCAAGTATATGTCCTGCATCTCTAAAACGGATTGTGATATCGTTATTAATGTTGAATATCTGATTATAAGAGATGCCTTCAAAGAATTTTAGTGCATCTTGTGCATCCATGGAAGTATATAAGGGTTCTACCAACGGCTTACCTGCTCTTATACGTTTTCTATTAATCCATTCAGTCTCTGTTTCTTGTATAAAGCCGCTGTCAGGCAGCATGATGCTGCATAAATCCTTTGTTGCTTCTGTAGTTATAATTCTACCCTTAAAGCCTCTTCTGACAAGCTGTGGTATTCTACCGCTGTGATCTATATGAGCATGAGTTAGCAATAAGTAATCAATGTCAGCGGGGTTGAAAGAAAAGTCTCTAAAGTTTAAGTCCTCAGCTTCGCTGCCACCTTGAAACATACCAAAGTCCACCAAAAGCTTTGCATCCCCTACTTCACATAAATAGCAAGAGCCAGTAACCATTTCTGCTGCTCCTAAAAAAGAAAGTTTCATAAGCCACCTCCTGAATTTATTATATTATTTACTTTTCGACGTATCGACTTAAATCCCCTTTTATCGCTATTGACATTTAAATGTATTGGGTATATATTATTATTGTATTTGCGGGGCATGGCGCAGCTTGGTAGCGCGCTTGGTTCGGG
>JAQSYD010000114.1 GCA_029256325.1 Clostridia bacterium | reverse complement strand
TTCAGCACATCATCACAATATACATCCTTTTCTACCATTCCCTTTATACCTCTAACCTGTCCTTCGATGCGGTTTAATCGAGAAACCAGTGATGTTTTTGACGTCTGTGATCTGTTAGCAGTTCTATGATTACAACCTTCAGTCCCACATCTCTCCATTTCTTCTTTCACTATTTTCACTCCATTTTATGCTATCTCAGCTATATATTTTTAATATCCACTACATCATAACCAGCTTCTTCGATAGCCTCTTTTATTTTTGAGTCTTCTGCTTCTACTTCGGCGACTGCATACTTTCCTTGAAGATTCACTTCTACCTTTGCAGCGCCAATTTCTGTTAACGCTTCCTGAACATGCTTTACGCAATGTCCACAACTCATACCTTCAATAAATATTTGTTTTTTCATTTTACATTCCTCCACTATTCTTTATTTGATTCTTTTTGTTTTATTTTATTTATAGGGTTTAAATCTCTTAAGCCTTAATGCGTTTGTCAATACGGATACAGAGCTAAGAGACATTGCTGCTGCTGCGAAAACTGGGTTCAACAACGGACCGCCTAAGGCATACAATACACCTGCAGCTATTGGTATACCTGCAACGTTGTAGCCAAATGCCCAAAATAGATTCTGTTTGATGTTTCTTATGGTGCTTTTGCTTAACTGAATAGCTGTTGGCACATCCATCAGATCGCTTCGCATCAGTACAATATCAGCTGATTCCATAGCTACGTCTGTTCCAGAGCCTATTGCGATTCCTATATCTGCTTGTGCCAGCGCAGGTGCATCATTGATTCCATCTCCTACCATGGCTACTTTTTTACCTTCCTGCTGCAGCTTCTTTACCTCATTTGCTTTATCTTGAGGCAGTACTTCTGCCAATACTCTGTCGATGCCAACCTGTTTTGCTATGGCTTCTGCAGTTCTTCTGTTATCTCCCGTAATCATAGCAACTTCAATGCCCATTTTGTGAAGCTTCTCTATAGCTTTCGAACTGCTCTCCTTCACAATATCAGCTACTGCAATAATCCCGGCAAGGCTATTGTCCATGGTGATATACATTGGTGTCTTTCCTTCAGATGCCAGTTTATCGGATTGTTCCTCCAACTGTGTCAGTGAAATTTCTCTATCTACCATTAGCTTTCTATTGCCTAACAACATTTGCTTACCGTCAATTATAACTTCTATTCCATGACCCGGTATTGCATTAAAACTCTCTACCTTCTTAATTTCAAGTCCTTGCTTTTCAGCGCCTCTTACAATTGCTTCACCCAATGGGTGTTCAGAGCCTTTTTCTGCAGATGCAGCAAGCTGCAGCAGAGACTTTTCATCAACGATTGCTGTTGTAACGATATCTGTGACTTCCGGTCTTCCCTCTGTAATCGTTCCTGTCTTATCAAATACAATTGTGTTTATTTTATGTGCAGTTTCCAGTGCCTCTCCACCTTTGATTAAAACACCATATTCAGCACCTTTTCCGGTACCTACCATGATAGCTGTTGGTGTCGCTAATCCTAGTGCGCAAGGGCAAGCTATTACCAGTACTGCGATGAATACCTTCAGTGCAAATACTGCATCCTGTCCTGCCAATAGCCAAACTACAGCAGATAATACAGCAATGATAAATACGATAGGCACGAAGTACCCTGATACGATGTCTGCCATTTGAGCAATGGGTGCTTTTGAGCCCTGTGCATCCTCTACAAGCTTGATGATCTGCGCCAAAGCGGTATCACTGCCTATTTTAGTAGCTCTAAACTTGATAGAGCCGTTTTTGTTTATACTTGCACCAAACACCTTGTCTCCTGCCTTCTTCTCAACAGGCATACTTTCACCGGTAAGCATAGATTCATCAATAGCTGTAAGACCTTCTACAACCTCACCGTCAACTGGGATCTTTTCCCCAGGCTTTACAAGTATAATATCCCCAACTTCAACTTCTTCTATCGGAATTTCAATTTCCTTATCATCTTGTATGACTATTGCTGTTTTAGGTGCAAGCCCCATTAGCTTTTTAATTGCCTCTGAGGTTCTGCCTTTTGATACAGCCTCCAAAGATTTTCCTAATAATATAAGTGTTATAATTACTCCTGCTGTTTCAAAATATAAGTCTTCAACATACATAAAGTCCCCGACTGATATTTTCCAAGTTGAGTAAAGACTGTAAATAACCGCTGCTGTTGTACCTATTGCAATAAGCGAATCCATATTAGGACTTCTTCTCCATAGCGCTTTATAGCCCACAGTATAGAATCTATATCCTGCAATAATTACTGGTATTACCAGCAGTAATTCTGCCAAAGCATATGTCAATGGATAGTTCATGGGTTCCAACCACATTGGTATAGGGAAGTTCCACCATGTCACCATAGGACCCATGGCGATATATAGTAAGGGTACTGAGAAAATTGCTGAGACAATAAACTTTGTCCAAAGAGTTTTTATTTCTTTTTCTTTGCGCAACTTGTCTTCATCTATTGTGTCTTTGTTTTTAATTTCTAATGCTTTATAGCCCGCTTTTGCTATGGCTTGTTTGATTTCGGAAAGTCTTATCTGCTTTGGATTATAGTGAACCAAAGCTTTCTCAGTGGCAAAGTTAACTGTTACACTTTCTACGCCATCCAGTTTCCCCACGGCTTTTTCTACAGCCTTTGCACAGGATGCACAGGTCATTCCGGATATAGGTACAGCTATCTCTTTATTTTCCACTTCCTCCAGTGCTTCGTATCCAGCCTTTGAAACAGTCATTTTGATTTTTTCTGTATCAATTTTTTTCTCATCAAATTGAATCGTCATTTTCTCTGTAGCTAAATTAACATTTACTTCAATTGCTCCATCCAGCTTTTTGACAGCTCTTTCAACTGCTTTTGAACAAGATGCACAAGTCATTCCTATTATTTTATAGCTTTCTGTTTTCATGCCTTCTCACCTTTCTTATACCGTAGTACCGTATATATAAATACAAAATACTTTAAGTAAATTTTATTTTCAATTCTTTAGAGAGTGAGTTATTCATTTACCATACCCCCCTTATGTATATTTTAATCAAATCTAAAGCCAATGTCAACAATAATATTATTAATATTGCTATAAATATTTTTTTAATACAGCAAATACGATACTTCCACATCCACATCGGTTTTTATAGTAGGCTTTGTTAAAGCTCTGTATTGATTATAATTTTATTATTAAACTTTATAATTCTGCGATTTACAGCTTGTCAGTCTGAACGTAGTAAATAATCTTAAGATCCGACCGTCGCTACTCCTTCAGTATGACATTTTAAATAATATAAAAATCGCCATGATTGTTTTACAGAGCCTTATAGCAAAATATAGAAACTGGCTTCTTACAGGTGATTATAAATATAATATGTGAAGATTTTATGTAGAAAAAACAACAAGCCAGATTATTTCCAGACTTGTTGTTTTTTTGTGTTTATCAAATTTAATGTTCTATTTCCAAAAAGAAGTGATAAATTCATCCAGCTTGCCAATATTACTTGCTACTATATATCCTTCCCATTCCTTCGGAAACAATTTCTTATATCCCAGCTGGTTAAATCTATCATCAATCAATACAACAATTCCTCTGTCCTTCTCCGTTCTGATTACTCTGCCCGCTGCTTGCTGCACCTTATTCATACCGGGAAACTTATAAGCATAATCAAAACCCACACCCTTTTGATTATTAAAATAATCCATGATGACGTCTCTTTCCAAGCATAGCTGCGGCAATCCTACTCCAACAATTATTGCGCCTGACAATCGATCTCCAGTTAAGTCTATACCCTCAGAGAACATTCCTCCCATAACAGCAAAGCCAAGCATGGTCTTAGCCCGATTGGCATGAAAGCTTTGGATGAATTCCTCCTTATGCTCCTCGCTCATATCCTGGTTTTGCACAAGTAAGTCATAGTCATTTTTATATTCTTCAAATTCTGCCAGTATATCCTGCATATATAAATAGGAGGAGCAATAAATTAAATAATTGCCTTTTTTATGTTTCACAGCAGAGTTGATACATTTCGCTACCTGCTTTACACTGCTTACCCTGTCCTTATATCTTGTAGATATTCCACTAAGGATACAAAGCCCTAAATTTTCTCGAGGAAAGGCAGAAGCCATTCTCATGGTATATGAGCTTTCATTCCCTCCCAGCATATACACATAGTACTGCATAGGCAAAAGAGTTGCTGAGAAAAATACTGCTGCTTTTGCCTTTTGTATCTTTTCCTGTAATAGCTTTGAAGCATCAATACAGAAAAGCTTTATAGTCAGATCCCTATTGTTCTCTGTTATACAAATAAAATGCTCATCAAAGATTTCTGATATCTTTAAGAAGAATAAAATATCAAAATATAGCTGCAGCGCCTGCTCGTTTAAAGCTGCTCCGTTTTGCTGCAACAGCTCCTCATAGTGTCCTGCCAGTTTTCTCAGCAGCTTGCACAGCTCTTTAGGAAGTTCTTGCGTCACAGATGTCCTGCCGTCCAGAGTCTTTTTATAGTCTATAAAATACTTATTTACCTCAGTAAGTATTTTATATAAATGCTTGTTCCCATTCTTGAAATATCTTTTTTGCTCTAAAATAATGCTTTTATTTATGGCTGCTGTATACATAGCTCTTGATCTGTCTACCAAATTATGCGCTTCATCCACCAGCAAAGCATACTGTCTGTCATTGCCGGAGTTCTCAATGCCATCACCAAAATATCTCTTCAGATGAGCTCTTGGATCAAAAACATAATTATAGTCACAGATGATGATGTCCACCCATAAGGATAAGTCTAAAGAAAATTCAAAAGGGCATACACTATGCTTTCTGGCATATGTTTCAATGATATCTCTGCTAAGTACATCTTCTTGCGTCAGAATATCTTTGACAGCTTCATCAATTCTATCAAAGTAGCCCTCTGCATAAATACATTCCTCAGCTTTGCAGCTGCTTTCCGCTTCAAAGCATATTTTGTCCTTGGCAGTGATGACGACACTTTTGGCAGATAAACCTTTTTGCATTAACAGTTTAATGGTATCCTCTGCTACCTGACGGGTAATTGTCTTGGCAGTCAAATAGAATATCTTTGATATATGTCCTTCCCCCAGTGCCTTCACTGCCGGGAACATCGTTGATATTGTCTTGCCTGTACCTGTGGGAGCTTGTGTAAAAATGTTGCTGCCTTCTGAAATTGTCTTATATACAGCAACTGCAAACTCCCTTTGGTTTTTGCGATAGCTTTTAAGAGGGAACTGCAGCGCTGAAATAGATTGATTTCTTATTTTAATATTCCCTTGAATAAAACGAAACCATTTCCAAAGCTTATTTATGATATACGTAAAGAATTCTTCCAGCTCTTCTAAGTCAAAGCTATTTGTCAAAGACTTATGTGCTTCGCTGTCCAAATTGTAATAAGTCAGTTGTATGGAGATAATTCTTAAGTTCTTTTGAATGCCATAAATATATGCATATATCTTTGCTTGCGCCCAATGCATCAAATTAAAATCCTCACTTATATGCTCTAAGGGGCAGTACGTGCTTTTGATTTCTTCAATGATAGCACCCTTCTCAGCTAAAATAATTCCATCCGCCCGTCCCTCTATCAAAAAGGAGATATCTTCTTTTTCCACAGGCAAGCTCAAGCTAAGCTCGCTTATGTAGTGATCTCCCAGCTCCTGCTTACGTTGCTTTTGCAGCTTTTGGTGAGCCCTGGTACCCTGCACCGCTCTATTGCTGCTGACAAAGGAATCATCCAGACTGCCGGATTTTAATGCAAACTCTACCATTTGACGCACCGACAGCTTTATTTGTTCATTTTCCATAGCCACTCTTATCCTTACGTAAAATTTATCTAAAGTTCCATATTAATTATATAGTATTGAGAAACCATGTGCAAAGTAGGATAGCAATACAGTCTTGGAAATTACTTCCCATGTCAACAAACAAAAAGGAGCATTCCAAAACTTCTGGAATGCTCCTTCATTAATAAATCAACTATTTTATTAGCCCTAACTCTTTTCCTACTTTTGCAAAAGCTGCGATTGCTTCATCCAAATCTTCCTTACTGTGTGCAGCTGTTACGATTGTTCTAACTCTTGCTGCATCTCTTGCAACAGTTGGGAATACAATGCTTTGAGCAAATACGCCTTCTTCAAACAGTCTCTTGCTCAGCTCGATTGCTGTTTTAGCTTCCCCTGCAATGACAGGAGTAATTGGCGTTTCGCTGTTGCCTGTGTTGAAGCCTAGCTTATCTAAGCCTGCTTTTAGATATTTTGCATTATCCCAAAGCTTATCAGTAAGCTCAGTGCTTTCTGAAAGTATGTCTATTGCTTCCATACAAGCCATTACAACTGCTGGTGGCAATGCTGTACTGAATAGGAATGGTCTGCCTCTGTGGTTCAACCACTCGATCAAGTTTCTTCTACCTGCGACATATCCTCCTACAACACCTATTGCTTTTGACAGAGTACCTATTTGTATATCTACTCTGTCTGATAAGCCGAAGTGGTGTGCTGAACCTTGACCGTTGCTGCCTAATACACCTGAGGAGTGTGCATCGTCTACATATGTGATACAGCCATACTTTTCAGCCAATTCAACGATTTCAGGAAGCTTCGCGATATCTCCATCCATGCTGAATACACCGTCAGTTATAATCATTTTAGTTTTATATTTGTCCTTCACTTCAAGAATTACTCTCTCTAGATCTTCCATATCACTGTGCTTGAATCGAACTACATCAGCCTTGCTTAAACGGCAGCCGTCTATAATGCTGGCATGGTTAAGCTCGTCAGTTATTATAACGTCACCCTTTTCAGTTACTGCTGGTATGCAGCCTGCGTTTGCAGTGAAGCCGGATTGGAATGTCAGTACTGCTTCAACGTGCTTGAATTTAGCAAGCTTTTCTTCCAACTGCTCATGAATTGACATGTTTCCTATGATTGTTCTAACAGCACCTGCTCCTACTCCCCATTCTTCTATCCCTTTGATTGCAGCCTTCTTAAGTCTTGGATGGTTTGCAAAGCCAAGATAGTTGTTTGAGGAAAGGTTAATTACGTTCTTACCGTTGATAACACATCTTGGACCTGATGCACTGCCGAGTACCGTCAGCTTTCTATATACACCTTGATCCTTTAGCTCATTTAACTTTTCGGTTATAAAATCCAAATCATGAATACCCATTGTTTTACCTCCAACAATTCATTTTTATTTATTTATATTTAACTTTACAGCAAGTTTTTCCAACATATCCTTCGTCATGGAAGAGAGGTCATAATCAGGGTTCCAGCCCCATTCTTCTCTTGCTGCACTATCATCTAGTGAGTTTGGCCAGCTATTGGCAATTGCCTGTCTAACTGGATCTACATTATAAGTAAGCTGGAATTCAGGTATATGCTTTCTGATTTCAGCAGCCAGCATTTCAGGATCAAAGCTCATGGCAGTAACGTTAAATGCATTTCTGTGTACCAGCTTGTCTGGATTTGCTTCCATCAGGTCATGGATTGACTTTAATGCATCATGCATATACATCATATCCATGTATGTGCCCGCACCTATATAAGACTCATATTTCTTTTGCTTCAGTGCTTCATAATAAATATGTACTGCATAGTCTGTAGTACCGCCGCCTGGAAGAGCTCCATGCGAAATGATGCCTGGGAATCTAACCCCTCTTGTATCTACGCCATATCTCTTGTAATAGTAATCGCATAATAATTCACCGGCAACCTTTGTTACTCCATACATCGTAGAAGGTCTTTGAATAGTATCCTGCGGTGTATTATCTGCAGGTGTACTTGCTCCGAAAGCTGCTATTGAGCTAGGTGTAAACACTGCTATTCCTTGCTCTCTTGCCACTTCAAGAACATTATAAGTACCATTCATATTTATATCATATGCTAATTGTGGGTTCTTTTCAGCATTTGCTGAAAGAATTGCTGCCAAGTGTATGATTTGGTTTATACCATGCTTCTTACATACTTCAGCAACTCTTGCTCCATCTACAACATCAAGCAATTCAAATGGACCTGCCTCTAAAAGGCTTTCATCTCTCATATAAGTGATAAGCTCTGTACCAATCTGCCCTAAGGCACCTGTGATTAATATTTTTTTCATTTAAAATCCTCCATTTCATTTTGTATATTTCTATTTTTGTCAAAATTCCATCGTTATTATCCAATTAATATTATACCACCTATTTTTTTAATAAAAAAGTTTTTTGTGCAAATTTCGCATACATTTTCTACGCAATGTACTCCGTACAAGCACAATCGTTTCTAATTTTCAGACAACTTCAAAATTTTCAGAAAAAAAACATGTATTTCTACATGTTTTTTACTGCAAAATTAGCTAACTGTCTGAATATGATTCCTTTCGCTGATCTTTCAACAATAATCATATTACTTCCATTTCTAGATATATACAAATCTTCTATGACATCAGGTGACTGATAAATAAATGTATCCCTTAAGCTTTCATCTACCTCAATCACATACTTTTTTTGAGCAAAATATAGGCTGTTTCCTGCGCTGCATACATAATCCTCATTGTTTTCATAATGCAAATACTCTACATTAATAAAGAATTCCCATGCTCCTGTAATCAAGCTGTACACATATAAATCACTGGTTGAATCATGTGCTAATGTAAACGCCAGTATATTCCCTGCTGCGTTGTAGTGCAGACTTTCCAACCTTGCAATCTGCTCTTCATTTAGCTCTAGCGCCGTATCAATTCTTACAGCTTCTTTCCTTGTCACGTCCAAGCCATATATCGCTTTATAAGGACATATACCTCCTTGATTTCCGTCTGTATCCATCATGGCGGTTACAAATGCCAGCTTTGTTTCATTTTCATTCCATACCATATAGCCAGGTAAGTATTCACCTTTATTCACTATGAAAACCTCTTCTAAAGCTGCCGTATTTGTATCAAAAATAAATATTGACCTACCATAGCCTTCCACTGATTTTATATAAGCCAGCTTGCTGCTGCCAGGTGACCATAAACTATTTTCAGCATTCATTTCACCTAGCAGTGTTCCATCCTCCGTATTATATATAAGCTTGTTGGATACTGTTAAAAAAGCTTCATTGGGAGACCATGATATACTCCATTCCATATCATTTAATAGCTCCTCATTTACTGTGTCAATCAGCTGCAAGGTTTTATCCTTCTCCAGATTGTATAGATACAAGCCATAATGGTTTTGAATATCATCTACTGCGCAATAGACTACATATTTTTGACTTGGAGAAGTTGAGACTAGTGCAGACTGCGAATATGCAATTTTTTTTGCTATAATTTTTGTAACCTTACCCTCTAGCTGCAGTATATTATTTTCTTCACTATTTCCCAGTTGTTTTACTTTTATTGCCCTCTCTGCATCCAGCTGCTTGGCGTAAAGCAGTTTATCCTGAGGAGAAATCGTGTATTCAAAGCTTAAAACGGCATTGTTCATATCCATACAATACACATCAAAGCTCTCTTCCAGTTCTTTTTGAATTACCAACTTATCCTCAAATGCATGATATATATTTACATCTTCTTTAAATCTCCCAATAAATTTTTGCGCTTTAACCGGTATACTTGCAGCTTCAATTTGATTTTCTGGGCTCTTTACACAACCGACAGTGCATAAACAAATAATAGCAATGATTAATATAAACCTTTTCATTCAAGACCACCTTGTCCATTTATTCATAATTAAACTATTCCCTTCATTTGGCTTGTTCATACAAAAAAACAGCAGGTACATGCGAATTTATCGCATGTACCTGCTGTGAAATATAATTATTTATTTGAGAAATTCTTCAATCTGGAAAAGACCTTAAAATCATTTGTTCTAAATTCTGATTGCAGTAGGCCTACACCCTCTTTGTAATGCAAATAATCTTCGCTGCCGTCTTTATAAGTGCGCTTCACTACAACACAATCATTAAAAGTACCATAGGGAACAGTAATTGTAGCTTTGGTGTCTATGATTTCATAGGAATTTTCTTCACTGACCCATTTGTTTCCCACTTGTATAGGGAGCTTGAGTACGATATCCTCCAAATTATTCGGCTGCTTCAACAGATTTGTATGATCATAGCTTTCACCTGCTTGATATACATGGACGATGCTGTCCTTTCGAACCTCATAAATATCAGCTATTACAGTACCTCCATTATCTCTGGTCAGCTGGTATCTGTTGCCTTCTTCAAATTCAACTCTCAAAGTATATGAGGCATATTCATTGCCCTCACCTTCATATTGCCATATGTAATCTACCTTCATGGGCATATATAAACTGATATCTTCTTCACTTGGTGTAGGGGTCTCAGGCGGCTTTTCTGTAGGTTCCGGTTCCGTTGGCGCTGGGGTAGGTTCTGGCACAGGAGCTTCAGGTTGCTCTTCCGTGCAGCCTGAGATTGCAGTCAAAATCAAAAGTATAGCTAGTGTTAAAAGTAAGCACTTATATAAAACTCCTTTGTTCAAATAAATCACTCCTTATTTATTTCATAGTTTTATTATATATTTTTTTAATTATATAAATACATTACAGGTGCATGAAAAACGTATATCTGCTATACTAAAAACATAAACACGAAGGAGGCGGAAGCATGAATTCTACAAGCAGAAATTCTATTATTTGGGCTATCGTTCTTTTAGTTGAAGCTATCATCCTAAAGCTTGCCAAAAGCATGCGTCTTTGGATATATATAGCACTTCCTATTATTGCAGGCTTTGCTGCAGTGGAGCTATTAAAGCGACAATCAGCAATTAAAATTGTCATTCCAAGGCAAATAACCAAGAAACGCGTATTAAGATAATTTTTTAGCTTAATTTAGGCATGCAGTTCTATGTATGCCTTTTATTTTAAATAATCCGTGACATCACTACTGCCTTCTATCGTTACTACTACATTTACCTCCAGTTCCATTATCTCAATAATATCTTCAACACCTGGCTTCTCATGTGGATATAATCTATGAAACATTTCCTGATTATTAAAAACATCAGTACCTTTCTCTTTCCAGGTTTCAAAAAGCGCAAGACACTTTTTCTTCAAATTCTCTTCCTCTTGCTTTATCAGTTCATTTCTAAACTCTGGATTCGTCAGCTCTATTTGTTTTTTAGTGCTTGCAAAGGTTGTTCTTACATCAATATCTTTTTTTAGCTTTACAACATTTCCATCATAGGTTAAATCAGTCTTTACTCTGCTTCCTACAATCTCTAATGTCATGACATTACCATTTTTACCATGAATAAGCAGAGTTCCCGTTCTTAAGTTATGGTGCATCAGGTTATAAATTCCTGTCTCATCCATGCTCATTTCTCCTACCATTTTATCATCCTTTATAACAGCAGTACTTTGCAGTCTAATTTTAGAATCTAAATGATCCATACTCAATATCAGTACAGGTATTACATCAACACGATTGCCTCTAAGTCTATTATTAAGGTAGTCATCAATCCTCGTTACATATCTCTTGGCCGCTGCTGCCTGATTAATAGGAATTTCATATAAATATATCCCTATATATTCTTCCTCCGGCAAGGGAGTTCTGAGCAGTTTTTCAGGGTCTTCATCTGTTATGTACAAAAATTGCCGGAGTACAAATTCCTGATCCCGGTTTAAAAAATCGATATAATGATCCAAGCCTTTCTCTGCTGCCCTTTTGGTAAAAATCAAAGTCTTGTTTTGTGTAAAATTCAACTTCATACTGGTTCCTAAATTCAAATCTCTAATAGCCTCCAGCAGCGTCTCTCCCTTTGATTTATACACCAGTCTCTGTCCTTTCCCCCCTGCGATTTGTTCACTTCTGTAAGGCTTAAAAACCTCCAGATATATTACAACATTATCTTCTTCATCAACATCAATGATGGTAGTTACTACAATCAGCAGTTTATTGATATCCCTATAGCTGAAGCATCCAGATGCAAGCAAACATAGCACAAGAATCAATGCCAATAATCTTCTTTTCATGGCTATGCATCCTCATTCCTTTTAAAAATATTATTAGATATCTTATCAAGGTCGTCACGTATCAGTACATCCTTTAAATGAAGCACTTTAAGGGTACCCAGAGGATAAAGAAATGGGTAGCCGCAGCTATCTAAGCCGGCAAGATGTGAAACCAATAGCACAAAGCTAACATAAAACCCTGGTAAACCAATTACAGAAGAGAATATCATGATTATAAAAGCCCATATGGTAATTGCTCCATAGGTCTTAGGAACTAAAAAAGAGCAGATGGAGTTAGTGTTATATTCGACGCAAGAGCAGATTTAACTAACGCATCTCCAAGAATTAATGCCCCAACTATACTTATAGAGGAACCCAGTGGCTGTGGCAACCTCACACTGCCTTCTCTAATCAGCATAAAAAACAAAGACAGCATTACAACTTCAACTGAAGTGGGAAATGGTATCCCCGCCCTTGCTGCAGCAAATCTAAAAACGAATATAGTAGGAATAAGGTTTGTATGATAGCACACTAATGCTATGTAAAAGCCGGGTAAAAGAGTTGCAATAGCAAAGGCTCCCCACCTAAGCAGCCTCGCCATATTGGAGATGTACTTATTCAAGTAGTAGTCATCGGGAGTCTGAAAAGACTCAAGAAAAAAGCTGGGGGCAACCACAGCGATGGGTGTACCATCCACAAATATAACAACCTTTCCTTCGCTTAATTTACTTGCTGCTATATCTGGTTTTTCTGTATAACCAATTGTATCAAAAGCTGTGTGCTTCGCCTTTAATCTTTCTTCAATAAAATTACTGCTTAAAACATAATCTTCCTCAATATCCCGCAAGCTTTTTCTTAACAGCTCAACCAACCCATACGGTGTCGTTCCTTCAATATAGGCTAAGACTATAAGACTATTGGATTTCTTACCCATACTAAACGGTTCCAGCTTCAGCATAGGATTTTTTATACGCCGCCTTACTTGTGTAAGGTTAACTATAATGTCCTCTGTA
>JAQSYD010000113.1 GCA_029256325.1 Clostridia bacterium | reverse complement strand
GTATGTATTTTGCTTCGAAGTTGTTCATGATGACACTAGGTCACGATATTATTTATCATTAAATAAAAAAGGCTTCTTTGGAAGTATTACTAAATCAAGGTAGCCCTTTTTATAATGCATAGCCGGAATAATACTGACCAGACTATGTTTTTTGTGAGGAATTTCTGAGGGGGGGGGCTACTTGCTGATAATAATAAAATCTAAATGTACGCTATCTGTTAATTTGTATAGTTAAAGCCCCCTTAGTACTACTGTACGAAGAGGGCTGTCTTAATACTTCTTCCCAACTTAATTTTGCAAGTTGATTTCATAAAAATAATATTACAATGCTTGTGTTTTAGAAATCTGAACCTTATTAGAATTCAATAATTTCATTAGAATCAAGGAAGGATTTTGAAAGTACATACCATGTACATATACTCCCAAAACTTGGGAGCCAACGAACCCTCAGACCATACCCCATTGAGGTGGGGAAAAGTCACTTTTCATAAAGTAATTCTTAAAGTAATCACTTAACAAATACAATGTAAATACACCCCATGCTATTGTAATCACATAAGAGAAATTCACAATAAAGAATGATACCCCTTTTACATCTATAGAGAAATAATTTTGCAGATACATAGCTATTCTATAGAAACTTAATCCGTATAGACACGTTATAGGAATCACCAGAAAAAAAGCCGGTAGTACAGGATTATCCGGTAATCCATCTTTTTTCATCTGGTTATAAATTAAATAAGCTAGTTTTATTACCAACAGGAAAAAACCAATGCTTAAGGTAAATAAGGACCCAAAAGCTGCAATTCCAGCAATCACTTTACTTCCTGACATGGCTGCTATTCCTGTGCCGGTCAGATTGACTAAGCCAAAGGCGAAAACATCAAGCAACCATACAAAATTGAACTTGCTCATATCGACTGATCCTGTTAGCCAGGTTTTTATAACCTTAAATTCTAGCTTCAAAAGGAAAATCCATAGAACTCCAAAGAAAATCAGGGAAGGCAGCATAAGTGTCTGTATATTAGATGATACCTGTGGAACGAAAAATCCTATTGGTCCCCAGAATACGTTTGCGCTCATTGCCAAAGATGCAATCACAGGAAATATCCCTACATTCTTATAAGAATCACTCATAAATGCATCATATTCTTTCTTGTTTCTAACCCAAGATACTAACCCCTTCAAAAATACGAAAGTTAATATCAGATGCACAATGGTAGATATCATCATAATTGCAACTAAGGGAAAATATGATACAGTTTGGACACCAGTTAGTGCATTCCATACAATATCCGATAGTTTGATCAACCCCTTACCGTGTGGAATTGCAAATTGCAGATAGTTAAATGGCATTAAGGCTACTCCTCCGGCAGCCAATGATGCCTGAAACAAAAGTGGGTGAAACTTTATATTATACTTCATGAAAATAACTCCTTATATCATATACTAATACTTGATATTTTTTAATTTCTCTATAACAATATCTACTTCTTCTTTGGTTGTATATCTTCCAAGGCTAAATCGTACAGCCCCACGTCCAACTTCATTAGAAACACCCATCGCTCTTAATACAGGAGAAATTGTAGTCAGGCCAGAATGACAAGCAGAACCTGTTGAAGCAGCTATTTCATGTAAACTATTTAAAACCTCATGTCCATTGTGTCCTATAAAACTAACATTTAACGTATTTGGCAGTCTCTTTTCTGGATGCCCATTTAAGTGAATCTTATCACCAAGGTTTTCCTTGAGCTTTCCATAAAAGTACTCTGTTAATTGCTTAGTCTTGTTATCCTTCAATGCATCCATTGCTAGTTCACAGGCTTTACCAAGTGCCACATCCAATATAATATTTTCAGTTCCAGCACGCTTGCCGCCTTCATGTCCAGCTCCATGTATCAGTGGTTCAATATTTATTCCATCTCTTATATACAATGCCCCAATACCTTTTGGTGCATATAGCTTATGCCCTGCAACCGTTAAGAAATCCACTCCCAGGCTTTTCACATCAATCGGCACCTTGCCTATGGATTGAGATGCATCTGTGTGGAATAATACGTTGTGCTTCTTACAGATTTGTGATATTTCCTCTATCGGCTGAAGCGTGCCTGTTTCATTGTTAGAATGCATGATTGTAACTAATATTGTTTTATCAGTGATAAGTTTTTCAACATCCGATGGATTCACAATGCCATATTCATCAACCGGTAGATAACTAACTTCATAACCTAGTTTCTCTAAATACTTACACGGATTTATAATAGCTGGATGCTCCGTCTGAGATGTTATGATATGATTGCCTTTATTTTTATAAGTGAAAGCCACCCCTTTGATGACAGTATTATTGGATTCACTTCCGCCACTTGTAAATATTATTTCTTCAGGTGAACAATTTAGTATCGCTGCCACCTGCTTTCTTGCATTTTCAACAGCACCCTTAGCAGTAACCCCTAATTCATGAGTGCTGGATGGATTGCCATAGTTCCCATATAGATAGGGAATCATAGCATCTGCTACTTCCTTATCTATCGGTGTTGTTGCATTATAATCAAGATAGATCATATGCTGCTCCTTTCAAACAAACTTTATTATTTAAATTAGTGAGTATAATCAATGATTGTAATTGAATCTCCAACCTTTTTAGCTATTGCATTCTTCATTTGCTCTGCATGAGGACAAGCAAAACCAATTGGGTTGCCTTTTGTTATACAAGAAGCTAGAACAATGGTATCCGATTACTTCGATGTCTTCATCAACACCCTCAAACGCTAGCTTTTTAGTATTCATTACCTTAAAACAAGTTGTTGCCGGACACATATCTTCTGTCTGCATACATCTGATTAATCCTACCTTCATCATAAACCTCTTCCTGTAGTTATTTTTTAATCTCTCTGATCATTTCAAACTGCTTCTCCATTTGTTCCACCATAGCATCTCTCATAATTATACATGCTTGAAGAGTTTTTGGATTAGCGATGGTATAGTACATCTTAGTACCTTCACGTCTTACATCCACAACTCCTTTTTCTCTCATCACGGCTAGATGTTGTGATATATTGGGAACTTTGACCTCCATAGCAGAAGCAATTTCATCTACGCACATTTCTTTCTCTCCCAATAGAAAGAGAATCTCTATTCTCTTAGGGTTACTCATAAATTTACAAAAATCCGCATGGAGCTTATATAGTTCTTTATGATTATTCATTTTACTTGCTCCTTCCATATCTGCGTAAACACGCATATTATTTAACGTTATTTATAAATGGTTACAGCGTAAGAAAAAATAATACCCCTAATACATGAAATAACTTAAGTTGATTCTAGTATTAGAGGTACCTTCGTTTTAACATCTTGAGTCTTAAACTCTAAACTAATCTATAACCAATATGTAGTTATATAAGTGAACAGAACTATTGCAGTTTTGCAACAAATTAAAAAACAAGTACCTTATCCACTTCTGATGTCATAAATGCTAGTTCATCCATAGTGCTTCTCTCTGTACCTTCTATCATCTTTTCTATGCTCAGACCCCGAGCATCCATACAACTGCCTCAGAGCTTTACCTTACCATTCTTCGCCAAGATAGATTTCAGCATTCTCCCAATATTATAGTAGCCATTTGGAGTATTCTGACCGTCTATTGCATTGACAACGCCATCACCTATGAGTGATATATTAACATCTGCTTCAGTTGTTCTTTGCAAGCTCATTGCTAGTCTCAAAGCATTGTAAGCTTTTTCGGTACCATAGGGTCCATCATTGATGATAAACAAATATTTCATGCTTGACCTCCTTTAAATTTTGGTTCTTGCTATTTCCTTTACTTGCGAAAACACGCAAATATGATTTAAATTAATGGTATCACAGTATTAAAGATAGGTCAATTTATTTCTTGAACCTATAACCTGAATAAGGCAGTCTCTTTTATCAAAGGTTCGATCAATATATTGCTATTATCTATTTCAGGAAGCTGATTATTAATGTTTTGTACATGGCTTTTATTAGTAACCATATATATGTTTTCCAAAGGTATGAAACTATTTATCCTGTCTACCGTCAGCTGAATCATTGTTCTGTTTCCCACAGTCCTGAGAAACTGCTTGGGAAAATTCTTGCGGCTTTTGGGCCAAAAACGGCTTCCCGAGCCTCCACACATGATTACTGCATAATTCATGCCTACACCGCCTTGCTGTAAAATAATGCACGTAGAAATCAATACTTATTGAAACAAGTATATTAACATAATATGCAGCAAGGGCCTTTTGGTGAGTGTGTTTTATTTAGCAAACAAGTTCTTGCAGGTTTCTACAAGCTTAATGAATTCAATCCTGTAGCCTTCCTCGTCTTCGCCTCTGGCTTCTCTCGCCCAACTGATAACATGATCATAATTTGACTGTCCCTTAAACTCAGAGTCACGCAGCAGCATACCAAATTCAGCTACTGCAGCAGCGAACATGAAGTTTTCAGAAATTTTCTTATCTAAATACTCTTCACCAACTGTATAAACCAAACTTTTACTTACTGTTTTGTCAGGATCTTTGTATCTGACCTTAACTGTCATCAAGTCATTGCTTGGAATCAGCTCTGCGTTTTGATATTTTAGGTCGTCAGCACCTTGTATATTTTCATCCGAGTCAGCTGGTATGATTTCATAAAGCGCTGTGACGGAATGTCCTGAGCCTATGTCCCCCGCATCCTTTTTATCGTCATTGAAGTCTTCATTATTAAGCGCTCTATTTTCATAGCCTATCAATCGATAGCCCTTTACTTTTGAGGGGTTAAATTCCACCTGAATTTTTACATCCTTGGCTATTGTAAACAATGTTCCTATCAGCTGTGATACCAGCAGCTTCTTCGCTTCATTGATATTGTCTATATAGCCGTAATTGCCATTCCCTTTGTCAGCCAGCTGCTCCATCTTATTATCCTTATAGTTCCCGGTGCCAAAGCCTAAAACAGACAGGAATATTCCATCGTTGCGCTTTTCCTCTATCAGTCTTATGAGCTCTGCATCGCTGGAGGGTCCTACATTAAAGTCTCCGTCCGTTGCCAGTATTACTCTATTGTTGCCTCCCTCAATAAAGCTTTTCTTAGCTAAATTATAGGCAGTATCGATGCCTTCTGCACCTGCCGTTGACCCACCGGATTCCAAGCTGTCAATCTTGCTGTTTATCAGTTTCTTGTTGCTGCCAGAGGTTGGCTTTAGAACGATCCCCGAGCGGCCTGCATAAGTAACGATGGAGATCCTGTCCTGCTCTCTCAAACTGTTAACCAGCATTTTGAAACCGCTTTTCAGCAGCGGAAGCTTATTTTCATCGCTCATGGAGCCGGATACATCAATCAAAAACACAATATTGCTGGCTGGAGCCTCGGCAAAGTCTATTTCCCTTCCCTTCAGGTTCATCATCACCAAATCATGTGTTGTATCCCACGGACATTGAATGCCCTCAATGGTAACAGCAATAGGCGCATCATCCTTAGGCCCCGGAAAGTCATAATCAAAATAATTGATCATTTCTTCTATTCTTACTGCATCCTTAGGGGGTAGTTCTCCATATTCAATGAATCTTCTAATATTGCTATAGGATGCCGTATCCACATCAACGGAGAACGTCGAAAGAGGGTTGGATTTCGATAGCAGAAAAGTACCTTCTTCAATTGAAGCATAGTCTTCTGTATTGAAATTCCTTTGGTATTCAAGATCTTCATCCACTTTATTTTTAGTTTGCTCAGCCAGTGAGACATCATAGGTAATCGGTGGCGCACCGTCCATTTTAGCCTCCGAGGTCTGCGGATAGCTTCTTTTCGCTGCACAGCCGAAAAGGGTTGATAAAAGTGATACCATTAACAGAACTACGATTACTTTTTTTAACATCTTACATTCCTCCCACATTTCATTCCTTATTTCTTTACATTGAATTCTTATTGAGTAAGGCAACAGATGTATATAATATCAATAGACTACTATCAAATGGATAAAGTTCCCATATAAAAAAAGTTCTACATCAATGCAGAACTTTTCATCTATACTTTTATTAATTTTCCTTAAAAACGCTGTATCCCCAGCAAATCCTCTATGCTATTGCTCATATACTTATAGGAGTCTTCCACACCTTGATTGTAAAATTCTTGTGCCAGCTTTTCTATAAAGAAATCCAATATCAAGGCAGCTGCCAAATCCCCAAGGTCAAGATCCCGTTCCTTTGAAAAATAGCTCTTAATTTCTGAAATCATATAATCCTTTTTCTCTTTAGTTAGTTCCAATTTCGTTTTCATGCAAACCTCCCATATTTATATCATCAAATTTTTGAATACAGCGTGTTACCCAATCCTTATCCATCTTTATGAGTCGATTTTTATTTAGATTTTCTTTAACGATCCATTTTATATCTTTATCTTCACTGTCCAGCCAACGCTCAAACAAAATCTTACCCTCCTCAGGTGCTGCAACTATAGCGACGCTCCAACAGTAGCCCATGGCTTTTTTTAATGGTATAAAACCTTCATCTTTACTGCCTTTTGTTTCTTTTATCTCTTCTGTTATAGAATTTAGTATATTTAAGACCTTCACTACTTGCTTTCTATTATTCAATAGCTTTGGTTCACAAAGAGCTGCAGCAGCTGCTCTTTTTTCTGTGTTATTACCCTTGACCCAATCCAGCATAATATCAAGCAGCTCGTCCATATTACTTTCGCCATACATCTGTAAAGCCATTGCCACACTCTCCCTAGTACGCCAACGGGAATCAGAGGCTAAAACCTTTAAAACACTTAGATACTCTTTTTTTCCCTCTTTAACCAGCCTGCCCAATCCAACGGCACCGCAGGCAGCCAAAAACTCTTCTTTAGAATTTACCGGTGCCTTATCAGAGCTATAAGTGAGATATCTTAAAAAGGTTTCTTCACTCCCGATTTGGACTACCGCTTCTATAAGTTTAAGATTGGCTCTAGGGCCAGGGAGTCCCGACTCCGCTAATAGAAACTCATCCCAGTTTTCTGTACCACTTAACTTTTCTATATATGCATCCACTTTTTTCATGTTATCACCGTCCTATTCTTGCAAGGCTGCAGCTGCTTCTCTTTCTTTTAACACCCTTAGAAAAAAGTCCCTGAAGCCCTGACCGATGTCATATTTACTCTTATAACCATCCGAGGCTTCCAAATCCATATAATATTTACCAGATTCGATTTCTATAGATATAGAATCCAATGGGAAACCGGCAGTTCTGTTAACATGAGGCTTCGCTGCCAATAAGAAGCTTTCGGAAGAAATGTCTTCTCCATCATATTGGTAAATTTCATGATCACTCATAACCAGACATATAGCATTCTTATATTTAGCTTTTGCATAACCTCCAAGGTATTCTGCAACCTCTGTATAATACGCGATCATCTCTTCATCTGTCAGCACCCTGCCCTTGACTCTTCTAACATGTACGCCGGGCTGCTTCTCGCTTTCTATTCCTTCTATATATAAACCGGAGTCGCAAGAAAATACCGGAATATTAGTCGCTCTATAATAGGCAAGTGCTTTGAGTCTTGCATTCTCCAAAGGATTATTGCCGCTTTCATCGACTTCTCCAATCGTTTTCTTAATATCATTAAGTCCGATAATTTCTAACCCTAAGCCCATAAGCATTCTTCTCATACTGTCCAATTTAGCAGGATTTGCAGTTCCGTATAAAAATCTCATATTACGTAAGTCCCCTTCAGCTTTTATTATATTATTCGCCAAAGCAGTCATACACCCTCTTGAAATGATAAATATTTTAGTATTGTTTGCAATCAATAGCATGCTTAAGTTTATCCAGCACCACAGATATAAAATTGTATCCTATAATCCCCATGAATACGCCTGAGCCATCTATGATGATATCCTTTACCCTGCCAGTTCTGCCGGCAGTAAAAGTCTGAATACCTTCATCAATGCAAGCAACCAAAGTACACAGCAATAAAACCATCAGCCCATGCTTGACTACTCCCCTGCTGCTTTTATTGACGGCCAAGGACATCAAAAAAGCCAGCATCAGATATTCAAAGAAGTGCGCTCCTTTTCTTATATAATAATGCAGCTTGTCAAATTCAATATCAATAAATTGCTCGCCTCCCTCAGCTACAAGTCTAGTTATCCTAAAAGTCCTAAGCTGCGAATAATTGCCCGACTCAACTGAAAAAAAGAAAATCACGGCTGCAGCAATGAATACCATGCTCCAAAGGGCTAGCTTCTTCAACATATTTATCTCCACCTGATTCTATTTATTATGAATACCTTATAAAGTATGTCTAATACGCTCCTTCGTAATGCATAAAAAAAGATCCTATTTCATCCGCTTATACAACGTGTTTAATATGGATGTTAAAGTGGTATTATAGGATTGAGACTAATTATATGGAGGATTTTTATGAGCAAAAAAGAGTATGCTAAGCTCTCGAAGGATGAACTGCAAAAAAAGCTGACCCCTTTACAATATCAGGTCACACAAGAAGGTGCTACCGAAAGACCCTTTGCCAATGAATATTGGGAGGAGGAAAGGGAAGGCATCTATGTAGATATCACTACAGGCGAACCCCTGTTTACGTCTAAAGATAAGTTTAACTCCAGCTGCGGTTGGCCAAGCTTTACCAAGCCTGTAGAAAGGGCAGTTATTAAGGAAAAGGCAGACTTCAGTCATAACATGCACAGGATTGAAGTAAGAACGAAAAACAGTGATTCCCACTTGGGACATGTCTTTAATGACGGCCCCTTGGAAAAAGGGGGCTTAAGGTACTGCATAAACAGCGCATCCTTGAGGTTTATCCCTAAAGAGGACTTGGAAAAAGAAGGTTATGGAGAATTTTTAGAGCTGCTGTCTCAGTAATCGGACAAACCGCTTTGGTGCGAAAGAATCTCTAACATCATATTTCACTCCTTATTCTAATATATATCTGTATAGTATGATTTAAGGAGAGTTGAAATGGATAAAAAAAAGAATTTAAGCTGGCAAATAGGAGCTGCTTATATAGGAACTGTCATAGGTGCCGGCTTTGCCTCCGGACAAGAGATCATGCAGTTTTTTACTAAATACGGTAGTATTGGGGTGCTGCTGCTAATGGTGTCCGGCGTATTGTTTTCTTTATGCGGATATGCAATATTCTATCTATCAAGGCATTTCAAAGTTTATGATTACAACAGCTTCATCATCAAAATATGCGGTTCTAGATTGAGTCTGATCTATGACAGCATTATAACTATGTTTTTTTTCTTTGGCGCATCCATTATGTTTTCAGGAAGTGGTACTTTATTTGCAGAGAGCCTTGGATTCAGCAAAATGGTTGGTATTGTGATTATTGCTGCAGTTACACTTCTTGTTGTGCTTAAATCTGTAGACGGTATTTTAAAAGTTAATTCTATTGTAGTTCCAATATTAATCAGTGTCATTTTATTTGTATTGTTTAAAACGATAATAAGCAGCAATAGCACGGATTTTTTTCGCAATGCTGCAGGTATTTACAGCGGCAATATTTTTAGACCAATCTTTTCTTTGATATTTTATTGCTCCTATAATTTAGTGTTGGCGGTAGGCGTTCTTACTGCTTTTCCACAGGATATAGATAATATTAAGATATTAAAAAAAGGTGCCTTTCTAGGAGGGTTTGGTTTGATGTTTCTCGCTTTTGCATTAAATATTTGCCTGATTCTTTATATTCCGGCCATATTAAAGCTTTCCATCCCAGTTTTATACATATCCGCCATGCATGGTATTTACATAAAGTATGCTGTTTTGTTATGTATTTGGTGTGAAATATCCACCACTGCCATTGCAAATGTTTTCAGTCTTGCAAAAAGAGCAGCAAAAAACAGACCGACAGTTTATAAGCCTGCCAGCCTGTTTATCGTTATAGCATGCATACCCATGGCTTTTGTAGATTTTAAAAGCCTGATATCCTTTTTCTATCCACTTTTCGGAGCGCTTTCCATGTTTCTGATTGCCATGATATTTATTAAGTTCATACAAATTCGAGTTTCCAACAAAGCTCATTAGCTATTCTGCAGCTTGTTCTTCTTCCTTTTTAGCAAATACATTCTTAGCTTTGATAACGTAAATCAAGCTTGCTGCAGCACAAGCTGCAATATATAATTCTATCAGCCATACGTTCAAACCCATATTGCCTAATATAACCGCCGGTGTATCTACCACTGCATGAAGCAAGATTGCATAAAGCAAATAAACAGGCTTTTTGAACTTTACAGCGTAAAGTACTATAACAGAAAAAGCGATTTGTATCATCATGGTCATTATGCGCTCAAAGCCGCCAGCCAAGAAGTTGATTGCCGGTGTATCTACCAGCATTGATTTTATTTGCTCCGCAACCCCCTGGGGCAGATTGGCTGCTATCATACTTTCAAAAACGCCTGAATTAATCATAAAACTCATAATCAAATAGTTTAATATCGTTAGTCCAACGATCACCATAGCCTCAATACCGCCATGGCCTATCCCAAAGGCTATGCCGTTTTTCCAGCTAAGACTTTTTTTCATAAAAAACTTCATAACGATATATCTGCCTATTTCTTCAAATAGTCCTGCTGTAAGACCCAGAAATAGTGCAATGATGTAAATATTTGAAGACATCTCCATATACCATTGCTGCTTGCCCAGTATTGTCAGCAAGGGGATCCTTATAGCTACTTGAGACACCAGAAATACGATTGCGCCCCATAAAACCGCAATAAGACTGATTTTATGCTTTCTGTAGAAATATACGAGCAAGGCAGCCGGAAGCAAAAAGCATATAAGCAAAGTTACAATCATAAAGGCTATTGATAAGACATTTACCATTTTAAGCCCTCCAAAAATTTAATAGGTAGGGGGCGGTTTCCATGCCGTCCCGCTAACAAATGCAATAATAGAAAGGCGGGCATTATAAATCTCTTTGTATTTACTCTCTAAATAGTCTATCAGATAACCGGAATTGATTTCTTCTCCTGTTACTGACTTTAGTATTTCAGCTGGCGTAAGCAGCTTGCCGTGTCTATGAATATTTTCACCCAGCCAGTCCTTTAACTTAGTCAGTTCACCCTTTTTAATCAATTCATCAAAATTACTAAATTGCTTTCTAAGTGTATGATATATTTGAGCACTGTATATATTTCCAAGGGTATAGGATGGGAAATAGCCAAAGCTGCCGCCAGCCCAATGCACATCTTGAAGAACGCCTTCCTTGTCATTCTTAGGTTCAATCCCAAGATACTCCTTCATCTTTTCCTTCCAAATCCTCGGCAGGTCTGCAACCTTAACTTCTTTGTTAATCAATGCCTTTTCAATCTCATATCTGATCATGATGTGAAGATTGTATGTAACTTCATCTGCTTCTACTCTAATCAGTGACGGCTCTACCTTGTTAATCGCCTTGTAGAAATCCTCTAAGCTCACGCTCTTGAATTCTTCAGGGAATATCTTCTTAAGGTCTTCATAATAGCAGCTCCAGAAATTATAGCTCCTACCTATGATATTTTCCCAGAATCTTGACTGAGATTCATGTATTCCCATAGAAGTGCCTGTGCCAAGGGGTGTATCTTCCAGCTCAATGTTAATATTTTGTTCATAAAGGGCATGACCCCCTTCGTGTATGGAGCTGAACAACGCACTGCTGAAGTTGTCCGGATAGTAGTGTGTCGTTATACGAACATCTCCCGGCGTCATACCTATTGTAAATGGATGCTCACTTACATCCAATCTGCCTGCATCAAAGCTGTAACCCATTTTATCCAGTATCATCAGACTGAATTCTTCTTGTCTGGCTGTATCATAGCAGTTTCTGAAGAACATTGAATCATCTGGCTTATAGCTTGAATCCTTTATTTTCTGAACAAGAGGAACAATACGTTCTCTAAGCTGTTCAAATATTCTATCCAGCTTTTCTACAGTCATGCCAGGCTCATAATAGTCAAGCAGTGTATCATATTTATTGTCCTTAAAGCCCCAAAGGTCTATAAACTTTATGTTAAAATCCACTATTTTCTCCAAGTATGGGCTAAACATAGAGAAGTTGTCTGTATTCTTTGCTTCTTCCCAAACAGATTCTGCTTCTGAGGTAAGTATGACATATTCCTTGTACATCGCCTCAGGAATTTTCTTTGATCTATCGTACTCTTTTCTGCATTCTTCTATGATTGCTCTGTAAATAGGATCCAGCTTGCTGAAGTTGTCCTTCTGCTCAAAATAGCTTAAATAATCTCCCATTTCTTGAGATGTTGACAATCTAAATGCTTCTGTAGAAAGCATACCTATGACCTTTGCTCTACCAGGCACGCCCTTTTTAGGAGCGCCTGTTCTCAGGTCCCAAAAAATAACCGCCAAAGCTTCGTTATAATATTTAATTTTATGTACCAGCTCTTGAAAATCTTGTAGTAAACCTTCAAAGTTTTTTTCCATCGATGCCACCTCCATAAATTTTGTCTCTTTTTCCATTTTATTATATGCATATTTAAAAGTCAAAATAGCTGATTGTATAAATTTGTATTTTGCGCGGTATAAATTTTATTAACTTAAAGTTTAGCAAAAAGAAAAAAACCCAGAGCTTCTTACATTCAATTTTTTTTGTGGGGGAAAAATTGAACTTTGCTTTTCAGAAGCTCTAGGTGCAGATAGCTTTTTGAACCATAAAAAAACACCTTGCAGCTACAAGGTGTTTATAAATGAATGTGTATCATACACTTATAACGAACCTGTAGCTGGACAGTTAATGGCTGTCCCATAGAAACGCTTGAACCCTATTATCAAGCCTATACAAGTTATTTATTATTAGTTCTAATTTTACCAAACTATTTTACTGTTTGCAATTATATTGCTTTAAAATGTTTTATATACCCTTGCTTTTCTTCGTGATTACTAAACATATTAAAATAATCCGCTATTTCAGCAGCAAAGTCTACAAAAGCATTCCCAACTGCAGTAATAACATGACCGTCACGAACTACGTTTTGCCTTAAGAAGTTTTCTCGAGGAAAAAAGTCCTCCTTGCCAATGCTTTCTAAGTATTCCTTTGTTAAAGTTGTAGTAAATTTACTGTTATCCAAAATCCCTGCTCTAGCTAAGTATTGAGGTCCAGCACATATTGCCGCGGTCAGGATACCTTTGCTGTAAAGCTTTTGAATAAGCTGTGTCAGTTCTTCCCTTTGCTCATCATTCCAACCGCCGGGTATTATTAAACCTTCTATATCATCATATTCCAGAGCTTGTTTGACGGTAGCTGAAGGCTGATATACCAGTCCGGGATTACTCATCACAGGCTCCATACTGTAGGCTACAGGAATCAGTTCAAACTTCTTCATATACTTTAGAAACTGACAGGCCAAAACCATTTCAAAGTCAGCCATTTCATTGTATATAAAGCATAATATTTTACTCATTTGCTACGCCTCCTCATTCAATTAAATGTCATTAATTTCCCATAAATGATATTCCATTTATATTATGAAATTCCTTTTTTATGCATATCTTATTGTTATCTTTCCGCAAATGTGCTGCTTCGACATTCTCCCGACTATTTATTTATTATTTCCCGGGAAATGTCATTTAAATACAAGTTTCGATATATACCTTATGCCTTTTCTATGCTGATTCTGCTTCCCTTGCCGCCTCTGTCCGGCGCCTCTACGATCAAGCGTCTGTTAATGCGGTTTTTCATTTCCGGAACATGGCTGATAAGCCCTATTACCCGTTTGGTGCTGCTCAGTCTTTCTAAGGAATCTATTACTGTATCCAGCAAGGTATTATCCAAGGTGCCAAAGCCTTCATCCAGGAAGAAAAACTCCAGAGGACTCTGCCCCTTGAGCTGCAGCTGTGAGGATAAAGCAAGCGCCAATGAAAGTGAAGTCAGGAAGGTTTCTCCTCCCGACAGTGAAGCTACACTACGAAGCACTCCGCCATTTGCATTATCTCGAATGACAAAGCCATTTTCCGAATCAAGCTCTATAGAATATCTGAACTTGGTCAGTTCACCCAAGGTTTCAGAGGCTTCCCTGGCAATATATCTCATACGCTCCTCCGAAATAAATTCAATAAATCCATTTCCCTTAAGCAGCTTTTGTATTTGCTCCAGCATATCCTTTTTCTTGCTTATACTCTTTAATTCCTCCTGAAGCTTTATCCACTTCTCAAAGCTTTCTTTAATCTGATGATAATTGTTTTTTGCAGCCTCCAGCTGAGAAATACTGCTTTCTAATTCAGCCTTTATCAATTCATATTCTCCACAAAGCTGCTGCCACTGCTGTTCATCCAACAGTTTGCCTTCAAGCTGCCTTGCAACACTTTGAAGTCGATCCTCCATACTGCCCTTTTCTCTTTTGTATTTTACAATCTCCTCTTGATAAAGCTTAAGCTTGTCATCTTCCAGCATGCATTCCTCTACTTGAGCCTCATCTGCAAAGCCTTTGCTTCTGAGTGCTTCCTGAAGTACGTTCCTATCGTTCTCCTGCTTCAGCTTATAGTGCTCAAGGCTGCTTTGCAGCCCCGCCTTACGCCTTTGCATTTCTTCCAGAGCGCTCCTTTTTACATTCAACTCCTCCAAGGTGTTCTTGTAGGAGATTTCTAAGGAATCCATTTCCTTAATAATATTCTCCAGCTCCAGCTGCAGGTTCTTATCACCCACTACACTTGCAATCTTTCTTTCCTTTTCTTCCTTCTGTTCCTTCAGCTTTAAACCTTCAGATTTCTTTTCATTTAATAGTTCATTTATTTCATTAATTTTTTCTAATAAAGACTGATGCTGACTAGCCAAAGCATCAAGCCTGCCCCTCTTCTGCTTAAGCGTTTCTGTTAATGCTTGCCTTTGTTCATCCTTATGGGATATGATATCCGCTTCCTGTAAAAAGCTGTTTACGACAAGCCGTTGCTTCATTTCCTGGTACCCTGCTGATGCTTCAGCATAAGAATTCTTATAATCCTCCAAATGCTGATGTTCCTGCTTTAAGACTTCTTTTGTATTATCAAGCAGAGCCCCTAGTCTGCCTTCCTGTATTTTAGACTCCGACAATGCACCTTCTTGCTTTTTAATTGCTTCAGTCAGCTGAAGCAGCTTTTCTTCCCATAGTGAATATTCAAGTGCAGCTTTCTCTAAAGCTTCCTTTTGTATTCTTATGTATACTTGTATTTCCTCTTGCTCCAAAGCCTTCACAGCATCAGGCAATAGCTGTCTTTGATCTTGATATTCCTTCTGTTTGCTCTGCAGCTCAATATGAGCCTGCTCTAATATCTGCAACTGGGAGCTATGCTGCTGTTTAAGCTTTATAATCTCATGCTCCAGCTCTCTTATATGTTTTTGTTTTGTTACAAGGATAGCCTGCAATTCATTTTGTTTCTGGTCCAAATCATTGCTTTCTTCATCCATAGCAGCTGTTGCAGGTTGGGGATGTTCAGCAGAACCACAGACTGGACATTTTTCACCCGCTGTTAAAGTCTTAGCCAACAAAGCCGCAGCATGCAGCTTTTGCTGTCTTGCCAGCTCATTGAATTGTTCTGTTTTGAGTTTCTCTTCATCAAGCTCCTGCTTTAAGCTTTCTTCCGCTTTTTCTATGACTTCCAGAAATTTTGCTGCTTGATTCCCACAATCCTTAACCCTATTCTCCAGATTCGTCATGCTGTCAAGGCTTGAAGTGATATTTTGGAGTATGCTTTCAAGAACAACTATTTTACCCTGCTGTCCTGATATCTCTTCTCTATTCATAGGACGAGATACTTCTATGGAGGTTTTTTGATGATTCAACGCTGTCAAAGTCTCATTACCCTTATTCAATTCCTCCAAAGCCTTACTATGTCCATCCTGATAATTCTGCATATTATTATGAAGCTCATGACATTTTTCTGTCTGCTTCTTCAAGCTTGCTTCTAAGCCTTGCAATTCTTTTTCCAATCCCAAACCATGATTTACATGCTTCCGTCTCTCATTGTCTACCTGCTGCTCTTCAGATTTTTGTTCCAATTCAAGAATCTCCTTGCTTAGAACTTCCTTAAGCTGTACCTTTTCTACGGCTTCCTTTTTGGCAGTTTCTATTTGAATGCTTATTTCTGCATATTCTTTTCTTGCTGCGTTCAGCAATTTTACCAGTTCTTCCATTTCCCGCTGCAAAACTTCACACTCCTGCAGCATGGTCTTTTGCTTGATCAGTTCAGGCAAACGCATATCCTTATGCTTAAGCGCAGTATCATAGCCTTGCTGTACTGCCGCTTTTTCTACTTCCAAAACCTTTACCCGCTCTTCTAAGGTGCTTAAACTGATACTTGTTTCTTCATATCCTTTTTTAGCTTCCTTATATGCAAGCATCAAGGGCTTGACTGAGTTTGCCGCTTCAGACTTCAGGCATACTTCCTCCAGCCTTTGGATTTCGCTCTGCTTCCCGGTGAATTCCTCAAGCCTTTGCTGCAATTCTTCATATTCCTTGGAAAGCTTATATCGTTCCATTCCCTTTGCGTAGCTTTCTTCTGTAACTTTAAGCTTTTTAGCAGAAACAATTCTAAGCTCTTGGGCTTCTGTCAGCTTTCTTTCACTTTCTATTAAAGCTTCAGGAGATGATATTCCAAGGGTGGATAATGCGCCTTCAATGTTAGAAAGCTTATTCTTGATGGCTGCCATCTCTTTATTTACCTTGTCAACCAGTCTTCTTCCATACTCCTCTAAATAAAAAATCCGCTCTAGCATTTTGGTTTTTTCACCTCTGGGTGATAATAAAAATTCCTGAAACTTATTTTGAGGCAGCACTACAGACCTGGTGAAATCTTCGAACTTAAGTCCCACCAGCTGCACGATATAGTTATTCACATCACTGTGCTTATCAGCAAGTATATATTCCTGCGCTTCACTTACCTCCAGCAGTCTGACTAGCTTTGCTTCTATAGAGCTGTCAGAATCCTTTTTGCGCCTATATTGCCTTTCCACTCTATAGGTCTTTTTAGATCCTTCCTTCGTAAGATCAAAGGTATAGGAAACCTTTAATCCACTTACGTCGGTGTTTATAATCCCTTGAGTACCCTTGGCAGCTCTGTGTACACTGCCGTATAAGGCTAAGGTTATGGCATCAAGAATCGTAGATTTGCCGCTGCCCGTAGGTCCGAATATGCCAAACAGACCTGTCTCACTTAACTTGTCAAAATCAATCCTCTGCTGCTCCTTAAAGCTCTGCAGCCCTTCTATTTCAAGATATCTTGGTCTCATATTCTTCACCACCAGCTTCGTTTTCTTTGCTTTCTTCTCCTGTATCCTGATTCGCAATGCTCAGGAATAAGTCTATAAGCTCCTCTGAGGCTTCCATTCCTATGCTGCTTTTATAGTACTCTCTAAAAAGCTCATCAATTCTTTTGGTCTCTCTATTCTTATAATCCATATTGGTTTCCAGCTGATTTCTTAGCTTGGGTCTAATATTGATGATGCCAGGATGCAGCTCCCTAAGCTGTTTTTGTTCTTCGCTTCCTATTATGGTGTCTGTATGTATTTCTAAATCAATCCAGGCATTGATGTCCCTGCCCTCTTCACACCACTTCAGGGCTTCCGGCATTCCATTGAATGCTTCCCATCTCTTAAGGGGCTTGCCGGAGTTCAGGTTGATCTCGCGAACCTCTGCCGCTTTGCCGGGCTCTGCTGTAACGATGTACACTGCCTTGCAGTAATCTACCTCTGAAAAGCTGTATGCCAGGGGTGAGCCTGAATAATATGCGGGTATCCTGCAGCCTTTTACCTGCTGCGGCCTATGCAGATGTCCTAAGGCGGCGTAATGGGCATTCTCCGGTATAGCCTCCGGTTCAACCATCAACGCACCCCCTAGCTGTCTTTCTGAATCACTTATTTTGCCTTCCCGCATAAATAAATGGCTTATGACTAAATTCACTGTATCCTCTCTGAAATTGGAGCTTAATTCCTGCATGATGCCTCCAATTCTATCCGAATAGTTCTGTTGAAGATTCTCACTGTCTGAAGCTTTGGTTATTACCTCCTCAAGTCTCGATTCAGAAGGATAAGGCATTGAAAGAATTACCGCATTGTATTCATATTGCGGCAGCTTAAGCTCTAGCCAGCCTGCTCCGGAGTCAATCACTTTTATTTGGCTGCCCTCTGT
>JAQSYD010000198.1 GCA_029256325.1 Clostridia bacterium | reverse complement strand
CCCGGCCAAGCATAGCTCATGAAAAAATCCATGACATCCTCCGGCACAGCCTTAATTGTTTTGTTCAATAAGCTGTTGTATTTTTTAATAAAATGCTCTACCAATGCCGGTATGTCTTGCCTTCGATCCTGCAAATCCGGCATACGCAGCGTAATGACGCTGAGTCTGTAGAACAGGTCATCTCGCAGGGTCTTTTCCTCCAGCGCCTTAGCAGGTTCAGTATTGATGGCCGTCATAATCCTTACATCTACGTGTATGGTTTTGGCATCACCGATCCTTCTGACGTTGCCATCCTGTATTACACGCAATAGCTTTGCTTGAAGCTGCAAGGACATGGAATTTATTTCATCCAGAAAAAGAGTTCCGCCGTCTGCTATTTCAAAAAGTCCAGGTCTAGTCTCTGCCCCCGTAAAGCTGCCTCTTACCGTTCCGAAAAGTATGCTTTCCAATAGGCTTTCCGGTAAAGCTGCACAATTTTGGGCTATAAAAGGCTTATTGCGTCTTGCACTGGCATTATGTATGGCATGTATCAGCAGTTCCTTGCCCGTACCTGTTTCTCCGTACACCAGTACAGGGGAAGGGGAATCCGCAACAGCCAATGCATTTTTCTTCAGTCTCAGCATTTCCTCTGAGGTGCCTATAATATCCGCAAAGGTATATATGGCGCGGCTCTGGTCCGTCTTCTTATGCTGTCTGTTTTCAGAGTACAGCTCAGCCTGCAGATCTACAACCTTCTCAGATAGCTTTTTTACCTCTGTGATATCCTTGGATATTTCTACGGCACCTATTACTTTTTTGCCCGATTTTACTGGGATAGTGGAGTTCAAGGTAGTTATCACCAGACCTTTATAATTCTTAAAGCTCTGCTGATAGTTCAATATAGGCTTGCCGCTTTTAATTACCTTTAGAATGGTGCTGGTTTCTTCTGTCAACGAAGGATAAATCTCAAGAATATGTCTGCCTATGGCTTCATCAGGATTGATGTTGTCCAATGCAGCTGCGAATTTGTTGTAGTAGACGATCACGCCGGAGCTGTCTACCATGTGCACGCCTTCGTCAATAATGTTATCCAGTATTTCCTCGATATTTTCTTTAAAAAGCGAGTGTATCATTTTTTCACCTCAATTTCTCTTCCGCCCAATAATCGGCACAAGGGGCAATTATAGGGGCACATCTGCATGTGTGCCCGTAAATTTAGATCCTTTGATTCCTCAGGATGGCGATTAAGGCTGCGCCTGTCATTCTGAACAAAGCGAAGAATCTTGTTATTCAAAACTAATATATATTTCGTTCATTAAGGCTTCTTCTCCTGCCGCCTCCATGGAATATTTCAAATGAATATTTGATTTTTCTCCCGGTTGCAAAGCAATGTCCAAAAGACTGGTATGGATGATTATAGGTATGTTTCCATAAGGCGTCTGATAGTTGGTGTGCGTTTTCTCATCCCTTCTAAACTCCAGCTTGGAGTTATAGGTTCCAAACCTTATGATGCTTAAGCTGTTTAAAAGGATTTTAAGCGTTGTTGTCGTGCCCTCCATACCGGAAAGTGCCGACTCCTTATAGGTGATATATATGGAATCACCTTTTTCTGTATAAGTACCTTCAATAAAAAACTCTATTTCATTTTTCTCACCGGACTGGTCTGTCTGTATGGCTTTTGTAAATAAGTTAAGATTCTTCACTGCGTTCAGAATGACACCGCTCTATTAATGTTGCATATATCTGTCCCTACTATTAATATTTCTCTATATCTATTTTCTGTACATGGGATATTGGTTTTTTCAAAAAGTTTTCTCCCACCTTTTTAAACTTGACGGGATTATCGCTTACATAAAACTCATAGCTTGAGCTTTTGCTGCTTTTGCTATGAATATTCAGCTCGTGGAGCACTGTCTTCAAAGCCTTTGCCGTTTCAAAAGCTGGATTCACCAGCTGGATGTCTTCCCCCATGATTTCACCGATTGTCTGCTCCAAAAGAGGGTAATGAGTACATGCCATAACCAATGCGTCAATGCCATTTCCCTTGAGACCTTCAAGATATTCCTTGGCCGTAAGCTTGGCTATTTCTGTGTCCTGCCACCCTTCCTCCACGATTGGAACAAACAAGGGGCAGGCTTTTAACACCATTTTTACATCATTATTGATAATATTGATTTCCTTTTCATAAGCACCACTGGATACAGTACCCTCTGTACCTATGATTCCAATCTTATTTAACTTTGTAACCTCGCAGGCTGCAATAGCTCCGGGCTCCACAACCCCCACTATGGGTATGTCATAGCTTTGCTTAATTGCATCCAGGCTGGCAGCGCTGGCCGTATTACAGGCTACAACAATTGCCTTTACCTTTTTCTCCAACAAGAAGTTAATGCACTGGAAGGAATATTTGGTAACTGTTTCTTTGGATTTAGTTCCGTAGGGTACTCTTGCTGTATCACCAAAATATACAATGCTTTCGTTTGGCAGTTGTTCCATTATTTCTTTTACTACTGTAAGGCCTCCTATACCGGAGTCAAATACACCAATAGGTCTAGAATCCATATTCCAATTCCTCCATAAACACATAAAAAGCGGCAGCTGACAGTATTTTGCCCGTCGCTGCCACCTTTCATTTATTAAAGTATCAATTTATCTATTAA
>JAQSYD010000112.1 GCA_029256325.1 Clostridia bacterium | reverse complement strand
AATTGATCAATCGGCGATTGATCAATATTCTCATCAAGCTTACTGCTCGGCTGGCAACCCGAAAACAGCATCATCAAAATGCATATTATGATTACAAAAGTCTTTTTGTTCATTTTACACCTCCGAATTATGATAAAAAGGGAAGACATGAGTCCTCCCTACTTACAAACACTAATTGCTTTATCCAATACAATATCTGCTAAATCACTTTTTCTCATCAGCGGAATTTCTTCTACGTTGCCGCTTCTATCAATAATCTTTACCACATTGGTGTCTCCTGCGAAGCCTGCCCCCTCTGTCCTGAGATCGTTGGCAACAATAAAATCCAAATTCTTCTTTGCTACTTTAGCTTTGGCATTTTCAATCAGGTTCTGGGTTTCCATAGCAAAGCCAATAAGTACTCTGCTGCCTTTTACCTTACCCAACTCCTGCAGAATGTCAGGATTTTTTTGAAGCTTTATGACCAGCTCTCCATCTGACTTTTTAATCTTTTCACTGCTTATTTCAGCCGGTCTATAATCGGCCACTGCAGCGCTCTTTATAATGATATCCGCCTTTTCCATAAGTGCCATAACCGCATCATACATGTCTAAGGCTGACTCAACATCCGCTCTTTCAACACCGCAAGGCGTCGGTAAATTGGAGGGTCCGCTTACTAAATACACCTTGGCACCTCTTGCCGCAGCTTTTTCTGCTATGGCAAAGCCCATTTTACCTGTGGAATGATTTGTTATAAATCTTACCGGGTCAAGGGCTTCTCGGGTTGGACCCGCAGTTACTATTACAGTCTTGCCCTCTAAATCTCTTTGTTTTAAGAGCAAATCTTTTATTTTCTCTTCAATCAACTCTGGCTCAGCCATTTTACCCTTGCCAATGTCACCGCAGGCTAATCTTCCTTCCCCCGGCTCAATAAACTGATAACCCAATTGTTTCAAGGTCTCTATATTTTTTTGTACCAATTCATTTTCATACATGTTGGTATTCATGGCAGGCGCTATAAGCTTAATCGCCTTTGAAGCCATGACTGTAGTTGTCAGCATATCGTCAGCAATACCATTGGCCAGCTTACCAATAACATTTGCCGTAGCAGGTGCAATAACGATGATATCCGCTTTTTTTGCCAAGGAGATGTGTTCTATTTCCCAATATTTTGGTTTGTCAAACATATCTGTAACAACCTGATTCAGGGATAATGATTGAAAAGTCAGCGGCGTTACGAATTCAGCAGCTGACTTTGTCATTATTACATCTATATTGGCATTTAGTTTTTTTAATCTGCTAGTGAGTTCGCAGGACTTATAAGCTGCTATTCCACCACAAACTCCCAGCACGATGCTTTTATTGCTGAGCATCGCTTTCACCAGGTGTTTCTATATTTTTTGTATAATTTCTTTCATAGCCTATCCTGCCTTCTGCAATTTCATTTACTGCAACTGTAACAGGCTTATTAGAAGCTGTTTTTGTTAGCTTTGGCTGACCATCTACTATTTGTCGTGCTCTTTTAGCTACAGCAACAACCAGTGTATACTTGCTGTCAACCTTTTCCAATAGGTCTTTAAGCGTAGGATATATCATATTATTCCTCCTTATAACTATCGTAATCAATTTTTGTTCTCTGCAGTTTACACTTCTCTGCTGTAATAATGCTTCTTACCTTTTCAGCAGCAAGCTTGACATCATCATTTGTTACTATATAATCGTAATTTCTGGATGAGCATACTTCTCTATATGCCTCATGAAGCCTTTTAAGAATATCATTCTGTGACTCTGTGCCTCTGGATATGATTCTGTGCTTCAGCTCCTCAAAGGAAGGAGGCATAATAAATACAAATACTCCTTCAGGATTGTTCTTCTTTACCTGCATGGCTCCCTGTATATCTATTTCCAGTATTACATCCTTGCCACTCTCCAGTTTGTTTTGTACATAACTTCTCGGCGTACCGTAAAAGTTATCATAAACCTGAGCATACTCAATAAACTCATTTTGATTTATCATCTTCACAAACTCTTCTTTTTCTTTGAAAAAATAGCTTATGCCCTCAATCTCTCCCGGTCTTGGCTTTCTTGTTGTGGCAGAAACTGAAACCTCCAACTCTGGCAGCTGTAAAGACATAAGCTCTTTACACACTGTGCCTTTGCCTGCTCCGGAAGGCCCGGATATTATAATAAGTAGACCCTTACTCATTTACTCCTCCATGATTACTAGTCTTCTATTACTTCTTCTGTCATTTCCTTTTCTTCTTTGTCTGTCAATCTGTGAGCTACTGTTTCTGGTTGAACAGCGGACAAAATTACATGATCACTGTCTGTAATAATTACAGCTCTTGTTCTTCTGCCGTATGTAGCATCTATCAGCATCCCCCTATCTCTTGCTTCTTGGATAATTCTCTTTATTGGTGCTGATTCAGGGCTTACGATTGCAACCAACCTATTGGCAGAAACAATATTTCCAAAACCTATGTTTATTAATTTGATGCTCATCCTGTGACCTCCTATATTTATTCTATATTCTGTACTTGTTCTCTAATTTTTTCAATTTCCGTTTTTATCTCAATTACATTGTTCACAACACCTAAGTCTGAAGACTTTGAACCTATTGTATTCACTTCTCTGTTCATTTCCTGAACTATAAAGTCCAGCTTTTTACCTATTGTACCTTTGATAAACAAGGTCTTTTTAAATTCTTCAATATGACTTCCCAATCTTACGATTTCTTCATCAATACCAGACTTGTCAGCAAAAATAGCAACCTCAGTCAAAAGCCTGTTTTCATCCAATTGTATATCTTTTGTCAGTTCTTTTATTTTATCATAAAGCTTGTTTTTGTATACATCTACCAAGTCTTCGGATTTTGATTTGATACCATCCAAAGTCACCTTAATGCTGTCCAGTTTGTCAACCATATCCTTGCGTAGTCTTTCACCTTCGCGGCTTCTCATTTCCACAAGCGCATTTACCGCCTGTTCTAAGGCAGATGATAATATTCCCCAAAGAAAATCCAAATCCTTCTCTTCAGTATCAAGCTTCAATATATCAGAAAATCTTGTTAGGAGAGATAAGCTTATCTCGTCCTTTATACCAAACTGCTGCTTCAGAATGTTTAAGGAATCCACATAAGCAGATGCAAGATTTGTATCCAGCTTAACCTTTGTATCCTGACCAAAGGAATCATAGTTGATAAATACATCTATTTTACCTCTGTTCAGCTTAGTGCCTAGATACTCTCTAACCTTCTCCTCCAGCGCTGATACCATTCTCGGCATACGGACCGATATATCGCTGTAGCGGTGGTTGACAGTTTTGATATCTACCGTAAAAGTAATATTATCCTGACTTGCTTCGCCTCTTCCGAAGCCGGTCATGCTTTTTATCATTCGTACCATCCTTCCAGTGCGGGACTTCACTATTTTATGATTATTCGCCTGTAAACTTCCATTCATTCAATTATATCTATATTATTGTAATTAATTTTACCAATAAAAACAAGTGTTCTGCACATTAATTTTACCAGTTTGAACAAATTCCTTCAAAAACCTCCGTTGCAGGACCTTCCATATAAATATCTCCTCTATCCTTCCAATGTATGATTAAATCGCCGCCTCGCAGCTGCACCTTTACTTTTTCCTCAATAAGGTTGTTTACAATACCGGCAGCAACACTGGCACACGCACCAGTACCACAAGCATATGTATAGCCTGCACCTCTTTCCCACGTTCTTAATATGATATTTTTTCTGTCCAATACTTTTACAAAGTTTACATTGGTTTTTCTTGGAAAGTACTCTGAACTCTCAATTAACTTACCTAATTTTATTACAGAATCATCCTCCAGACTGTCTATAAAAACAACGGTGTGGGGTACTCCCATGCGCATGCTGGTAATTTTGAACTTATTGCCTTCAATGTCTACTTCATGATTAATTACCTCTGGCTTTTGTATCGTCACAGGTATCATAGCTGCAGAAAAATCAGGCTGTCCCATATTTACGATTGCTGTCCTTGCTATATCTGCTTCTACTTTCATTTCAATATTCATGATACCGGCATCCGTCTCAACCGCTATACTGTTTTTCTTGACAATGCCCTTATCGTATACAAATTTCGCAAAACAGCGTATTCCGTTGCCGCACATTTCCGGTCTGCTGCCATCTGAATTATACATGAGCATTCGGATATCCGCTTGAGCTTGAGCTTGCGTGCTTTGCTCTACGAATATCACTCCATCTGCACCAATGCCGAAGCGTCTGTGGCACAGCTTCATAGCAGCGTTACCATCCAGAGAAATTTTGCTCTCCATATTATTTATAATTATAAAATCATTCCCTAAACCGTGATATTTCCAGAATTTCATAATTACGCTCCCTTATGTAAATCAATTTATTGTATATTTATTAATGTATTATAACATAATTTATAAAGATTAAACACTTTGGATTAGCACATGATGAAGATTCTTCACTGCGTTCAGAATGACAAACACTTTGTGCTATGGAAATCTGTGTACTTAGCCGTCATCCTGAGCTTGCCCAAGGATCTATGGTTCTTCACTATATTCAGAGTGACAAATAAGAATGTCTATACGATATTTTATCGTTAGAACCATATTTTCCTATTCATTATAATGAAATATCAAGCTGAAAATGTTATACTAGCTTTATATTTCATGCAATATTTGGAGGTGTTGATATGCCCTTTGACGGTTCAGTTATAAATAGTATTATTAATGAATTAAATCAAAAACTGCAAAACGGAAGAATTGATAAAATATATCAGCCGGAAAAAGATGAGTTGATATTAGGCATTAGAGGCTTTAAGGAAAACTACAAGCTGCTTATAAGTGCCAGTTCAAACTATCCTCGAATTCATTTAACGATGGAAAACAAATCAAATCCCCAAGTTCCTCCCACCTTTTGCATGCTGCTTCGAAAGCATCTTTTAGGCGGCAGGCTGGTATCTATTCATCAACCGGAATTTGAGAGAATAGTTGAAATTACAATAGAATGTCAAGATGAAATGGGTTATAGCACAACAAAGGTTCTTACAGTAGAAATTATGGGAAGACATAGTAATATCATTTTTCTAGATAAGGAATCCAGTAAAATCATTGATAGTATCAAACGTGTCAGCTTTGATATCAGTAGTGTGCGCGAAGTATTACCCGGCAGGCAGTATGTCTATCCCCCTTCTGCCGGTGAAGGTGAATTGCCAAAATTAAATCCGCTGACTGCTTCCTTTGAAGACTTGCAAAAAAGTATTGAAGGTCAGGTTGAAAGCTTAAAAACTGATAAGTTTCTAATGAAGGCATTTAATGGTATAAGTCCTGTGGCCGCCAAAGAAATATGCACTTACGGAGACATCGAATTTGATTCAGATATTACCAGAATCAGCGACGAACAGCGGCTATCGCTGTATAAAGGTCTAGCTATCTTTGTGCTTAGACTAAACCAAAAGGAATATAAACCTAACATCATTCTGGACCAAGGGAAATTAAAGGACTTTTACTGCATAGACCTGAAAATGTATGCCCATCTACAAAAGGAATACTTAGACAGTATCAGTGAGGCTGTTGAAAGATTCTATTTTGAAAAGGATAATAAGGATAGAATAAAACAAAAATATGGCGATATTCAAAAAATAATCTCCAATCGCTTGGACAGATGCTACAAAAAGCTGTCCATATTAGATGAAGAGCTTAGCAAAGCCCATGATGCTGAAAAATACAAGTTGTATGGTGATTTGATCATGTCAAATCTATACCAGATTACAAAGGATCAAAACAAGATAAACGTATTAAACTATTTCAGTGAAAATCCAGAGTATATTGAAATCAGCATGGATACACAGCTTACCCCTATCAGCAATGCGCAGCGGTATTTTAAAAAATACAACAAGTCCAAATCTGCGCTTACATCTATTGAGCAGCAGTTAAAGGAAAATAAATTGGAAATCGAATATTTAGAAACCCAAGCGGATAATTTAGAAAAATGCACTGAGGAATTAGAAATAAATGAAATCAGGCAAGAGCTGGCCGAGCAAGGCTATACAAAGAAAAAGAAGCCTGTCAAAGGAAAGTCTAAAGTAGCTGCTCCTACTAAACCCATGCATTTTATATCCACCACAGGCTTTGAAGTATATGTGGGAAAAAACAATATTCAAAACGATTATCTCACTATTAAATTTGCCGGTCCTAATGATATATGGCTGCACACGAAGGAAATTCCCGGATCTCATGTCATTGTCCAGACAGCCGGCAAGCAAATTGATGATGCAACTTTAGCAGAAGCTGCAAATCTAGCAGCCTTCTACAGTAAAGCAAAAAACTCCACCAAAGTGCCTGTAGACTATACGATTCGTAAAAATGTAAGAAAACCAAATGGCTCCAAGCCAGGAATGGTTATCTATGAAAACAATAAAACCGTATATATCGATCCAGATGAAGAAGCCATTAAAAAACTTACAAAAGTAAACTAAATCACAAAAGTCCGTTGAATTACTTAAAGTTCAACGGACTTTTATATACATCCCAATATTTCATATCAAATTAAATAAACATTTTTCTATATTTAATTGCTGAAACCAATAAGGTTATGGAGCTGCCTAACAAAACAACGCTCATAAGGACGCTGGCTATTACTAAGTTTTGAGTAAACTCCATAGACATATTATATTGCTTCGCAATACCACTCACAAACCCACCAAAATTACCCATCGTTAAAAGCGCATTTTTTAACCAAATTGTCGCAACTAAAATACCCATTGGAACTACGGATACACCGATCATAAGTCCGTTCAGCATTCTTTTTTTCATACCTCTTAGACCCATAAATATAGGTACTACGAAAATAAAAGGAAGTATGAAACCAAAGTATTGTGGAGCTAATACCATGAATAAAGTACAGGTCAATAAAAATGACTTCAATATAAGGTTTAACGGTCTAAGATCATCTTTGAAGTCAAATTGTGCAGCGCCGCAATATCTTAGATAATAAGCAACCTTCTTTTCATCTTTTATATTGGATTCCTTCAGCAATTCTTTGCCTTTTTTTACAAGACTACCATAGATCTCTTCATGTCTTTCAGAAACTTCTATGTGGCTATACTCTTGTTTAAGGGTATCTATCTGAATATTAAGCTTGTCGCTCTTTTTTTCACCATAAGCTTTACTTATTTTCTTTTTAATATCATCTAAAACTAATAATAAGTCCTTTTCCATGATTTACCTCCAAAAAAACCCCCACCAAAGTGGGGGTTTTGGTATTATTGTTTACTGTGTTTAAGCAATGAGCTGAGGAATATAACTGAACAACCTAATATAGTGCCCCAAGCTAACAACATAAACGCTAAAGCTCCACCTGTCATTATAATTCCTCCTTTACTTTCTTATTGATACTTGATTGCTCTCTAATTCAACACCATACTTATCTTTAATAGTTTTGTATGCTTGAACAAAGCCCAATACAAGTACTGTTACTACTACAACTCTTGCACCTTGAACCCATGGTACTAATGCTGGTGAATTAGCAACAAATGTAGGTACAATCTTGAAATAACCTGCAGCAATATAGTCTTTTGTTGACATTACCAACAAGCCTATGATGGATACAGGTGTTAAGAACTGAATGAACACCTTGAAGAACCAGTCTGGAACCTTCCAGTAACTGCCGTTGTTCATTTCTGTTTTAGCCTTGTTGCCCATTAACCAACCTGCTGTTATAACTTCAATCAAACCAAGTACAACAAGTAAGTAAACACCTACCCAGTTGTCAACTTCTGTGAAGTATGCAAGGTCTGCAGTCTTTGTAAGAATTGGTTCCAAAGCAACTGGAAGACCAACTAAAATGTATAAGAAGAATACTGATAGCGATGCTTTCTTCTTAGCCATACCAAAGCTTTCTTCAAGCAGTGAAACTATGTAGTTGTACATAGCAACTGCTGATGTAACACCTGCAAATGCTAGCAATAGGAACCATAACGCACCCATAAGCTGTCCACCTGCCATTGATCTGAAGATGTTTGGCAAAGAGATAAAGGATAAACCAACGCCTGCACTAAGTCCTGCTTCACCAAGGAAAGTATAAGCTATTGGAATAGCTATTGTACCACCAAGTATAACTTCTGCAACTTCATTAAGTGCAACAGTTGTTACGCCTGAAAGCACGATATCATCGTCTGGCTTCAAGTATGAAGCATAGTTACAAATGATACCCATTCCAAGGGATAATGTGAAGAATATTTGTCCTGCTGCTGCAAGAGCTGCTGTCCAGCTTAATTGATCCCATCTTGGAGTCCAAATGTAGTTTAAGCCAGCAATTGGAGACCAGTCCGGATTAACTGGTGAACCTAATGTTAATGTTCTAATAATTAGAATTATACCGAATACATAAAGCCTGAAACTGCTAAGCCTAGTATTACTAGTGCTGCCAACCAGAAGGTAAATACCATGCCAGGTGATTGAATATAATTAACAAAGAATTCACCTGTGCTTATGGATGCATCCATATAACCGCCTGTCATAGATTGCACTGCATAACCAAGTGTCCAACCTATAATGTGGTTATAATAACTGTTTACCAGTACGGTTACGCCAAGTGCTATCGCACCTGCCAAACCACCTAGTATTGCTGCTGCTTTAGGGTTTACACCTTCTCTAGCTTGCAGGTAAACCATTGGTCCTAAGCTTCCGTGACCATATTTACCGCCGTATCTGCCAAGATTCCATTCTACGAACATTAGCGGAATACCCATAAGAATAAGTGCAGCGAAGTAAGGAACCATGAACGCACCGCCGCCGTTCTTAGCAGCTTGGTATGGATATCTCCAGAAGTTTCCGAGACCTACAGCATTTCCAGCCATAGCAAGAATCAAACCAAGCTTACTGCCCCAATTTTCTCTTTTTTCTGCCATTGAGAGTACCTCCTTTTTAAATCTCTTTATTTAAACG
>JAQSYD010000004.1 GCA_029256325.1 Clostridia bacterium | reverse complement strand
ATCTGACTTGCGGTTGAAGAAATAATACGCTCTCCACCAATAAAACCTATAAGATTTGAGAACGCTATTTTAAAAGTTATTAACATAAATAACTCACCCCGAATCTATTGTTTTTACCATAATATTCGTTGTATCGTCATTATGTTAAAAAATCATCTCAAAGGCTAAATAAACAACAGCAGACTCACAGCCATAACCATCATCCCTGCGATCAGACCATAAATAGAAAGATGTGCCTCACCATATTCTCTAGCTGTGGGTAAAAGCTCATCCAGTGAAATAAATATCATAATACCTGCCACAGCAGCCATTAGGGCTCCAAATACGATGTCATTCATAAATCTCATAAGAATTACATATCCAATTAACGCCCCTATAGGTTCTGATAAACCTGATAGGAAGGACAGCATGAATGCTTTTTTTCTATCTCCCGTTGCAAAATAAATAGGTATTGAAACTGCAATCCCTTCAGGAATGTTATGTATCGCAATTGCTATTGCGATTACAACACCTAGTGAGGGATTATTAATGGCAGAAGTAATCGTTGCAATCCCTTCGGGAAAATTGTGTATAGCAATAGCCAATGCAGTAAATAGCCCTAAACGCATAAGCTTACTGCCTTCAAGACTTGGGTCTGCCTTTTCAATATCCTCAATTCTCCGCATTTCATGAGGATTTCCAAAGCTTGGGACAAACCTATCAATAATGGCTATTAGAAAAATCCCTCCAAAGAATGCACCGACAGTTGCCCATGAACCACCGGTTTTCCCTAATGCTGTTACCAATGAAAGCTTTGCTTCCTGAAAAATTTCAATCATAGATACATATATCATGACGCCGGCAGAAAAGCCCAGTGCCAATGAGAGAAACTTTGTATTCGTTCTTGTGGTGAAAAAAGCAAGTATGCTGCCAATGCCCGTTGATAGGCCTGCAAATAGCGTTAAAGCAAATGCAAAAATTACATGTTCAAAATCCATTTTTACTACCTCCTCCGTGGACTGAAAATAATAGGTTCGCTATAGAACATAAAGTTTCCTTCAATTTTCAGTACAATCTATGCAGACTCCGTAATTTTGTAGTTTGTACCAAATAAAAAAACCAGCTATGCTTTAACGCCAGCCGGTTATGCTGCAAATATATCGATTAATATTTACTTTTTCTTCATTACAAAGTATCTGTTAAACTGGAAATAATACTCTAGCTGCAAAAATTGCTAATGTAAGTGTAATAGCACTAAATATCGTTGCCAGCATTACCATTTGCGATGCGAAATCCTTGTTGCTGTCACATTCAACGGCAATAAGAGCTGTGTTCACCGCAGTAGGTACAGAATATGAAATAAACACGGTTTGGGCTACTACGCCGGAGAAACCAAAAATATGTATGAACGCAAAGGCAAGTATTGGACCTAGAATAAGACGTGCAAGCACTGCTATATGTACATTCATGTCCTTAAAATTAAATTCCGTCTTAGAAAGTTGGACCCCCAAGGTTATAAGAGATATAGGTACAAGTCCATCTTTGATGTATATAAGGGTTGGCCATAAGGGGGTTGTTGTTAAATCAAGCTCTATGAATCTAAACATGATCGCCAAGGGTATTGCATAGATGGCCGGCAAGCTGAATATCTGCTTAATGGAATCTTTGAGATTCCTGGATGCTCTTCCAGCGTTATAAAACCCAATGGTATTCATGGTCAGGCTCATAAACACCAGTATGATTATCTGTGCAGAAATAGCTTGTCCTAAATAGGGTGTTTTACCGTCAACAACAAAAGGTGCGCTGCTAAAAACAAGCGTAATAAGCGATAAGCCTATGTTTCCTGAATTGTTAAACATGATGGAATTCTTAAAGGCATTGGTCAAGCCTATATCATATTTGCGTATCTTTGCAATGATTCTTGCCAACAAATCGTTTATAAATAAATATATGATACAGAAAAACAGTACCTTTACCATATCCATATCTAGATCAGCTGTATAAAGATTAACAAAGATGAAAGCCGGTGTAAGCAGGTAGAAATTCATTTTGCTAAGCGTATAAATATTGAAATCAAATTTTTTACTAAGTATAAAACCTAACGCAATGATGGTAAAAATAGGCACTATATTATTTCCTAATATATGTAAAAAAACAAGCATCTTTCTGTCCCTCCCTTTAAAAAGATCTATTCTAGCTATAGTTAATTTTACAAATTTCAAAACAATAAATCAATTATATCATAATAGAAATAGCAGGCTAAATAAATTTCACCTGCTATTTGTATATTTTATAAATTTATGTTTATCTTGTATAGGGTGCAAAATCCATAGGTTCAATAACTACCTTCATTGCATTTACATAAAATTCAACAATATGGTAAGTGTGAAAATACAGAAAAAGGATGACACAAATACAAGCTTTGAGGCAAGATAATAATCATTGTTGTATTTCTCAGCCAGCATCGCTGCAAAAGTTGCCACAGGCATCGCTGACAATATTACAGGTATCACTAGCAAATCTTCCTTAAACCCTAATATTCTAAGCAATACATAGATTATTACCGGTATAACAATCAGCCTGAATACTGTGAGAAGGATTGCTTTTAAATCCAATATCTCTTTCAACTTCATCTTAGCCAGTATAGTGCCTATATATATCAATATAAGGGGTGTCGTTAATGAGCCCAGCATATTAAGTATATGCTTAATAGACTCTGGAATTGGTATGGAGAGCAAAAACAAGACAAAGCCAATAATCAATGCAACTATACCTGGATTAGTAATACTTTTTAGAAATTCCTTCAAGCTAAATTTATACTGATCCTTTGTGTAGAAATATACGCCCAAGGTCCATACCAGTGTGTTAAATGTGATATTAAAAATAGCAGTATAAAATACGCCAATGTTTCCATATAATAAATCCACTATTGGATATCCCATAAATCCAACATTACCGAATACCATAGAAAATTGGTATACTGCCACTTCAGACTTATTGATTTTGAACATCCGTACAAAACCATATGCCATCACAATCTGTACTATATAAATCAATATCGAGGCAATAAAGATATCCTTGCTGCCCAATAAAATATTCTTTGAAAATGAAAAGCTCATAGAGTTTATCAAATAAGCAGGCAAAGTCACGTATACTATCAGATTGCTAACCTCTTTATTGAAGTTATCTGTTACTATTTTCAACTTTTTAATAAAATAGCCTACTATCATCATACAGAACAGAATTAATAATTGCTGTAGTATTACCATTATACTTTCTCCTTTTTCATATACAATAAAGACTTCAATAAAAATATTGAAGCCTCCGAACAAAACAATTTTTTATAGCTTAGCAAGTCTAAACTTGCCATTAAAAGGCATTTCATAAGGCTCAGATACTATTTCTAAACCCTCATTTCTATTAACATAGTCTATAAGCACCTCTGAAACTTCTATCTCATCTAGCTCTAATGTGTTCTTAATGCGCACTATCCTTGGATTGTTGAAGTCGATTCTATTGCAGGTAATTAAGGCAATAGCTATTGCCTCCCTGTCATTATTCATCATAACAGGCAATTTGGCAGGACCAAGTATAGTTGCTGTTACAGAGTTTGTATACATTACACCTAGGTCAATCTTTTGAATACAGCCTATAGTTGAAATGTCACACATTCCTATTCCTGCGCCATTGCCATGGGATTGTTCAGTCACATCAAGCACAACGATTTTTTGTATACCTGGCGCTTCAAAGTCTTCATTCAAATAAGAGCCTGGTCTTCCTGTCACATTAGGATCCATACCCTCTCCACTAATGTTTTTACCAATCTCATCTATAATCAGTACATCAATATCTTCAATTTTAATTTTTGCAATATTATCTTTAGCTACACGCAACAACTCTTTTTCCCTGTCTAATATATCTTCAGACTTTATCACTTCAATCATCATCGGATTATCATAGGCGTTCTCTACTAATGCAAGACCAAAAATCACTGGTGCATTCTTCACAAAGGAAGCTCCTACTCTAGGCAATAGTTCTGCAAAAGTGTCAAAGCCTTTCTTGTGTAAATAAGTTGCACCTTTGTGCTTCCCTAGACCTATGGCCATCATTTTGACAAGACCGCTTTCATAATCACCCTTGAAGTCAGCATGAGGCTTAATCTTATTTATCAGAACAATCCCATCCGACTCATAAGCATTCTTATCACAATAAACCGGCACTCCATCCTCTAGCGTGTCTATTTGTATTGTCTCCATAGAAGAAATTATTTCAACACCCATTGATTCTTCAGTTATATCGTAATTTTTTAAGAAATTTTCCTGACCTTCTGCGGTAGCACCTCCATGACTTCCCATGGCAGGTACAATAAAGGGCTGAGCTCCAGCTTTCTTTAACTCTTCTATTACACAAAGAGTTATTTTATCTATATGCTTTATACCCCTGCTGCCGGCAGTTATAGCAATTCGCTTCCCCTGCAAAGCTGCCATATCCACCTTTGACCTGATTTCTTTTATAATCTCTAATTCGATATCCCCAATCATATTGCTGTTAAAACGCTGTTTTACCTTGAGCATTCTAGGAAGAACTACACCCTCAAGCCCACCCTCAACTGTGACATTTACTTGATCAAAAATCATCTCATCACCTTCTTTAATGGTATTACTGAAGGTTTGAACGCAGCTAAGCCATTCAAACCCTCAGCAGTATATGTTATATTAACTCTCTTTTCTTTGCAATGCATAATGCGCCAAAACCCGAGATGTTTTCTGCATCGCCTGCACTAACTGATTCTATATGCGTAAAGTAACCATCTTCTTCAAAAATAGCCTCAAAGGCGTCTCTAAGCACATCCTTACCTGCTATGATAACCTTTGAGTCAGCGTTAACGCTTAAAGCACTGCTGTTGTTGATTGCAATTATATCTGCAGATAAAACTACCCCCAGCAGAAAGTTCGCTTTGTCATTGGCACTGTAGTCAGTAAACTGGTCAATAATCCGAACTGTAAAAATTGTTCTGTTGATGCCGACATTTTTTCCATTTTTGAAACCTTCAACAACCATATGTTTGTTAAACTGTTTGACTAAAGAGTTTTCTACCGAGCTTGCAATCAATGTATTCGTAGTAATTACAGAAAGCAATTCTCCAGCCAAGGAGGTCAGACATCCTGTTATCTTTCCTCCTTTATCAATGGAGACAAACTTTGAATGAGAACCTGGAAGTATTATAAGGGCTGGGCCCTTTTGTCCAAGACGTTCAATCAGTCCAATGGTCTCAACCTCTTCCCCCCTCATAATATCCATGCCTTCACAATTCTCCAGTGTCACTTCCCGAACATTGTTTTTTACACCGGGTATAAACCAAATACACTTATCCACTACATCAGGTAAATAATGCATCTGCATACCCTTGGCTAGTTCGTCAATCCCGACAGGTGCAAATAAATGTGGTATCTCAACAAGTCCAACATTTGATGTTATCATGCCTGAGGCAAGTATATAATTTATGTCCTCTAAAACTATCCCCCTTTCACTCAGTACCTCTTTTATAACTTCTTTGACTGCAGCCTTTAGCTTCATGTTATTTCCATCAATCGCTGTGTTCCGTACGCCAACCCCTCGGGACGCTTTTACAACAGCTACATCATTCTGCCACATAGTTGCACGAGTATTTGTTGTTCCTGCATCTATCGTTATGACAAACAATCTATCCCCACCCATATTAAATTCTTCCGAACTTTGCAAGCAGTTGTTCAGCAGTTGCACCTTTAAGAATTTCCTCTCTAGTAGCAATTTCTTTATCAGCTTGTTCCCTCGCTGCCTTATAAACTCTTTCCAAGTCTTTGTATGGAACTACCGCTACCCCTATTTCATCTGCTACTACTAAGTCTCCAGGATTTACAATGACACCTCCACAAACAATAGGTACGTTGATCTCTATTGGCTCTTTTCTTCCTGAATAGGCAGTATGAGCAGCTCTTGGTCCACAAACCTTTGAAGTAATCGGAAAACCAAGCATTCTTGCTTCATCAGTATCTCTGCAGCTACCATCTATGACTGCTCCAACTATGCCTCCATTTCTAGCCAAGCCTGACATCAAGCCCCCCCATATTGAGGTTTCCGTCTCGCCAAATGCATCAATAACAATTACATCTCCTGGCTTTGCAACATCAAATACCCCCAAACAATCTACAATGTCACCAGCAGTGAGTCTTACAGTAATTGCAGGACCGATTATCTTCTTATCTGCAGCCTTAGGCTTCATGTCGTGACGCATAACATTATCTCTTTCCATTGCATCACCAACAACACAGGATAATGAAAGTACATCTTCCATCTCTCTAAAAGGCTTAATTAGATTCTCATCTATATTTGGTCTTGGGTTAACAATATTTTTCATATTCTTTCTCCTTCGCTCAATTAATTTTGATTTGTAAACGTCTTTGCAATCTCTGTTAATGTATCGAATTGTCCTTGTTGGATAGCCTTTTTGTTTATAAGCTGACCACCCACGCCTATTCCAGCGATGCCTAGCTTTAAATAATCCTTATAATTTTCTGGTGTTATGCCTCCCACTACCATAAAAGGTATATGTTCAAGAGGTCCCATCAAAGCCTTTATATAGCTTAATCCCAAATTGCCTGCCGGGAATAGCTTTACATAATCCGCACCTGCTTCATATGCAGTTACCACTTCAGTAGGAGTTAAAGCCCCAGGTATAGAAATCTTGCCTAATTCCTTTGTCCTCTTTATAATATCTATATTTACATTAGGAGAAATTATAAACTCTGCACCTGCTTCCACAGCTTTTTCTACTTCTTCTGTGGTAAGCACAGTTCCAGCTCCTACGACTACCATATCTCCAAACTGTTCTTTACACCTTTTTATTTTATTTATAGTATCGTTAATATAATCTGGTTTGCAATGGTCGAAAGTGAATTCCAATAGGCTTATACCACCTGCAGCCAAAGCAGCCACTACATTAGATGTATACTTTTCTTCCACTCCGCGGATTATGGCTATAACCCTTTTATCCTCAATCGCTTTTTTTATCTTGCTATTGCACATTGCTTTTCTCCTTATTTTTTTCTCGGCTTTACTAAATCCTGTGGAGTCTGTCCCAATAAAGCTGCCTTCACATTATTAGCAGCAACGTGTCTGCACTCGTTTAGTGCGCCCAGAGATGCATAAGCTATATGTGGTGTACAGAAGAAATTCTCCAGTTTAAATAGCGGATTCATATCTGGCGTCCAGTCAAGCATTTTCATAGGTTCCTCTTCAGGATCATCCAATGCCGCACCTGCTATCCAACCTTCTGCTAAAGCCTTATATAAAGCCTTATTATCAATACACTTTCCCCTTGACACACCGACTAAATAAGCATCTTTCCTCATTTTCTTTAGGTTTTCCTCATCAACTATATGATAAGTTTCTGGTGTATGAGGAGTAAGCACATTTATTATATTTGAAGTTCTAAATAGGGTATCCAAGTCAGCCTTCTTAACTCCATATGAATTCATTAAGCTTTCCGAAATATAAGGATCAAAGGCTATAACCTCAAACCCAAAAGCCATGATTTTTCTCGCTAGATTTTGTGCTATTCTGCCAAAGCCTACAAGGCCATATATAGCCCCCCTCATCCTTGGAATAGGAGCATTCCAATCCTGCCACTGATAGCTTCCCTGATGCACCTTCCTGTCATAGAAAGGTATGCTGCGCATTAGCATAAATGACATTGATATTGCATGATCCGCTACCTCATCCAAGCAATAATCCGGAACATTAGTAACTACCATTCCATTTTCATAAGCTGCTTCAACATCTACTATATCAACCCCTATACCATATCGCGCTATAATCTTGCAATTCTTTAACTGCTCTATTGTCTCTCTTGGAATCTTAGCATATTGCTGAATAATCGCATCTGCATCTTTGGCAAGCTCTGCTAAACCTTCTCCCGTCTTACACTGGAGTCCTATTACCTCAGCTTCTATAGGCTCTAAAATACTTTTCTCTATATCAATGTTTCCGTAATCGTAGTCACTCACATATACTTTGAATTTACTCATTTTACCCCTCCTCACAAGTATAAAAGCTGGCCATATATTACATTACTTATTAAGCATTAAATTTGGCAATGTTAATGAAACAGCTGGTACATAAGTTATCAACAATAAAAGCAAAATCATTACTATAAAATAAGGCAGTACTGATTTTGTAATCTTTTCAATGGATAGTTTACTTATACTACTGGCAACAAACAGGTTAACTCCCAATGGAGGTGTACAGAATCCAATCGCCAAATTCACAGTCATTATTACACCGAATAAAATAGGATCTACGCCTAATTTTGTAGCTACTGGTAGTAATATCGGTGTCAAAATGATGATAGATGCAATTGTTTCCATGAACATACCTACAAACAACAGAAATATGTTTATTAGTAATAGGATGACTATAGGGCTGCTTGAAAAGCCAGTTAAAAAAGTAGCTAATTTTACAGGCACTTGTTCTAATGTAAGCAGTCTTCCAAATGTAGAAGCAAAAGCAACCAATATAAGCACTGTTCCAGAAGTTAGAGAAGACTTTACAAATGTATCAAACAAATCCTTTATACTCATTTCTCTATATATGAACATACCAACTACTAAAGCATATGCTACTGCTATTGCTGCCGCTTCTGTGGGCGAAAATATACCTCCATATATACCACCAAGTACAATAACAGGAGCAAGCAATGCCCAAACTGCATCTTTGAAAGCCTTTATCATTTTCCCGAAGCGAAATTTATCAGTGGTGGCATTAAAGCCGTTCTTTTTATACAGAATATATGCAGTTATCATGAATCCTATAGCAAATAAGATTCCCGGTACCACACCCGCTATAAACAAGGTACTAACAGACTGTTCTGCTGATATGCCGTACATTATAAACGGAATACTCGGTGGAATCATTACTCCAATCATTCCCGATACAGCAGTTAAAGCTGAACTGTACTCTTTTGAGTAGCCACGTTTCTCCATCTCTGGTATCATGTTTGTTCCTATTGCTGCAACTGTAGCAGGTGCTGAGCCCGAAATAGCAGCAAAGAAGGTTGATGCTAATACCGTTACATGGGCTAAGCTTGCCTTCATAGATCCAACCAAGGAATCAACAAATACTATTAATCGTCTCGATAATCCTCCTGTGAACATCAAATCTCCAGCCAAAATAAATAGTGGAACTGCCAGCAAAGGATATGAGTTTATTGCAGTAACAATAGACCTAGCTTGAAACAACATCGTGGAAGTTCCATACATAAGGATTACTACCGTGGCTGACATACCCAAGGATATTGCTATAGGCATTCCAACAGCTATAAGCAAAAATAGTACTATAAATAATACTAATGCTGCCAAAATTATCACCCTCTCTTATAAATTACTTACTTTATTCCAATCCCCTTATATCTTTATAACTGTTTTGTACTATTCTAATGATAGATAGTCCTACACCTATCGGAGATGCAATATAGAACATCCACATAGGATACTTAAGCAACAGCGAGGTCTTTCCTACTACAGAGTAATGCCCTAAAAGCTCAATACCGGATTTAGCAATTAATGTAAAGAATGCTAGTATTGCAATATTCACGAATAGTTCTAATACCTTTTGTGCTTTTTGGGGCAGGAGACCTGTAATAGCTGTTACTTTTATATGTGCGTTTTCCTTAAATGCGTAGCTAACACAAAACCATACAAACCAAACAAAGATAGTCAGTACTGCTTCTGACGCCCAAGACAGTGCATTCTGAAATATAAATCTCATGATAACGTTTAATATCATAATGGCAGTAAATGTCATGAACATAATAGCTACTGCATATTTTTCCAAGTTGTCATCTAACCAGTGTAATATTTTCACAAGATCACCTCTTCCTAAAACTCCTTATAAAAACGACATACCTTGTTTATGAGCCTACGTTCTGGCATATATCAGAAAGTAGGCTCATTAATGATTATTTTAATTCGTTATTTAGATACTTTCTTAATTGCTTCCATGAACTCATCAAAAGCCTCTGCACCTAACTCAGTACGATACTTATCTAAAGTAGGCTTAGCCGCATCCATAAACTTTTGCATTTCCTCTGCAGTCAATTCAATTACTTCAGTAGGATATGTCTTGTTGTTCTTAATTTCCTCAAGCTGATTAGCTTCTTCTTGGTCAATTAAAGACAACTGATATTTACGAGCAACTTCAAATGTATCTGTTATTTCCTTTTGTTCTTCTGGGCTTAAGCTGTTCCAGAAATCTAAGCTCATAACAGGAACATATGAAGTATAAACGTGTCCAGTCAAAGTCAAATAGCTTTGAACTTCATAGAATTTTTGTGAATAGATATGAGCTATTGGATTTTCCTGTCCATCGAATACCTTTGTGCTTAGGTTTGTATAAAGCTCTGGGAAAGGTGCGCCTTCTGCAGTTGAGCCCACGCTATTCCATAGATATACGTGTGCAGGCACCTGCATTGTACGAAGCTTTAATCCCTTAAGATCTTCAGGAGTTCTTACAGGTCTTTTGCTATTTGTTAAGTGTCTTAGGCCGTTCTCTAAATATCCAAGGCCTACCATTCCACTTCCTTCTAATTTCTTAAGCTGACCTTGTCCCCACTCACCCGCTAATGTATCAATAGCAGCTTGACGTGATGGGAATACGTATGGCAGCTCAATTAGTGCCATCTCTGGTGCCTCATCAGTCAAGAAGGATGATGGTGGTGTAGCCATTGTTATGTCACCGGTCTTTACAGACTCAATCATTTCTGTATCATTTCCGAATTGTGAGGATGGATAGATCTCTACTTTAAAGTTGCCGTTTTTCTCTATTTCTTCTTTAAACTTAAGCCATGCTCTATGCATGTGATAGGATTCACTAGCACCATGTGCTATCTTGATTGTCTTTACCTCTTTAGGTTCCCCTGAAGTACCCTCTGCTCCGCTTGTATTACTTTGGCTGCTGCAAGCCGCCAAGGTAAATACCATAATTGCTGCTAGAGTTATTGCTAGTAGTTTTTTCATTGTCCCCCTCCTAATAATAAAAAAATTTAGTGAAGTTTTATTATTTCAAAGGCTTATACATTTTTCGTATTTATATTCAATGTATCGCCTCTAAAAACTATTCTTCAAAAGTATCTTCATTTATATTGTCTTCAACAGCCTCTTTATACTTATTAAGTGCAGCTTCTATATGTCGTTTCATAAACAAAGATGCAATCTTACCATCATTTGCTCTGATTGCTTTTAATATATCTGCATGGTATTCCAATCCAATCTCTGGTCCAATGTTTTTATACAATGCTGCTTGATGACTTTTCAGAATTTCTATTAAAATCTCGTTGATTTTTATAACTATAGGATTTTTTGTTCCTTGTGCAATTGTATTATGGAAATTAAAATCTGCTAAATAAAACTTTTCAGTATTATTAACATTGTCCGTCATTTCATTATAATAGTACTCAAGTTTCCTCATGTCTTCTTCATCATGAGCCTCCATAAACATTCGTACATTTCCATACTCAAAATATTTACGAAATTCCAAAATAGATAGTATATAATGATCCCCCAGTAAGAACATTGACATTAGAGGGTTTACTATAGATATTTCTTCCATACTGTTGACAAAAGTGCCCGCCCCCTGCTTTTGCTTTAGTAAGCCTATGCCTACTAATTTACTTACTGCCTGTCGCACTGCCACCCTGCTAACATCTAATTCCTGACACAGCTCATTTTCTGTCATTATCTTGTCATTTGAGGACCATGCCCTTGACTTGATTTTTTCCATTATAAAATCATAAACTTTCTCACTTGGACTATTTTTATTTTCCATTATATACACCTACTTATTCGTATTTGTGTTACAATTAATTTTGAAATTTTATTTATTTGTAATACAACTTTTTCTTTTAATTCAATTATATATAGATAATAAACAGATGTCAACACAAAATTACGCAATTTTCATTATATTTTACACTCATTTGTAATACCATTGCATTGAATCTTAGTATTAACTCAGTATATAAATTCAAATTTGTATTACAAATATTGAGTACTCAAATATTTTACATAAAAAAAGAAGCAGAAAGATTTACCTCTCCGCTTCTCAAGATTTAATTTCATTACATATATATATTTTTCAAGCATTCACAATAATAATCGTCTTGGCTCTCTTTCAGTAATCTAATCATTTCTTATATGCAATGCACCGCCCTTTAAGCATAATACAAAGTAGGCACTTACCTTCTTTCCAATTTATACTTCTTGTAATTCAGCCATAAGCTGCTTTATATTCTTTGTTGTCTGCGTAATTGGGGCTAAGGACTTGTCACAATTAACATAATTGATAACATTTGCTATATATTCAGCCATATCCACTTCTCTGAACCACTCTGCCGCTTTGACTTGCGGTGGTATATAAGTTAGATTGGTGGAGTAAACCCGATTGATTAATCCTCTGTTATAGAAGTCTTCAAGCTTGTCTATTCCCTCCGTAAACAAAGCAAAGGTAACTGCCACAAATATCCTGCCTGCTTTTCTCTTTTTCAGCTCTAATACGATATCAAATATGGATTCGCCTGAGGAAATCATATCATCGACAACCAGAACATCCATACCTTCCACATCTCTACCCATATATTCGTGCTGTACAATAGGATTCTTGCCCTTAACTATTTCGGAGTAATCCCGTCTTTTATAAAAAAGTCCAATATCCAAGCCTAATACCCCTGAATAATAAATTGCTCTATCCATCGCTCCGGTATCAGGGCTGATGGTAAGCATCTTGGACTTATCAATCAAAACATCAGTCTCATGCTTGATAAAGCTTTTTACGATTTCATAGGTTGGATATATGTTTTGAAATGACATCAAAGGTACTGCATTTTGGACATTGGGATCATGAACGTCAAAGGTGAAAATATCCCTAACCCCTAGTCTTTCGAGCTCTTGCAACGCCATGGCGCAGTCCAGGGACTCCCTGCCCTTTCTTCTGTGCTGTCTGCCTGAATACATCAAGGGCATGATGACAGAAACTCTTCTGGCTTTACCGCCGATCGCAGATACCACTCTTTTTATGTCTTGAAAATGCTCATCAGGTCCCATATGATTGGTAAATCCGAACATTTCGTAAGTGCAGCTGTAATTTCCTATATCACAAAGTATGTAAACATCCTTACCCCTAACGGTTTCTTCAATTTTTACCTTACCTTCACCATTAGAAAATCTGACCTCTTCAGTGGAAACCAGAAAGGAATTGTGATTACTGCAAACCTTATTTTCTCTCATTTTCTTAAGGCAGCAGTCAATTCTGTTTCCTAAGTCCTTGCAGCTTTCTAAGGCAATCATTCCTAATGGTCCATAGCTCATTGTATTAGATGAATTGTCCGACACAGCAAAACCTCCATTTATTAATACTTCAAAAGAAGTATAAGTTTTCATAAACATCCTACGTTAATTATAGCATATTTGTCAGCTTCATTATTCCTTGTTCAAGCTTTAAGTTCTCCTTTTTCTTCAGCCAGCTTTGGGGCACAACAATGTAGCTGCACTCTTTTTTATTTTTCAAGTAAGAATATACAATTTGTGCCTGATCTATATCCTGTTTATCTATTGTCGCTGCTTCATGCTTTTGCAGCTGCTCACGATTCTTCAGAACCAAGAAAACGATATGCTGCTGCAATTGGCTTTTATCTCCAGCAAGTATTAGCCTTTCCTTATAAATAACCCTGCTGCCCTTTATGATGAACAGCTTATATTGAGATCCTTCGATTCGTTCCAGGACAGCCATGCAGCGATTATCACCGGTAAATTTAATAGTTTTACCTTTGTACATCAAATGCTTTAGCGCCTTTAGATCATCCCTGTACTTAACCGCTTTATCAAAATCTAAAACGTCTGCAGCTGCTTTCATCTTTCCATCCAACTGCTTTATCAAGTCAGATTTGCCTCCTTTAAGAAAGTCAACTGCCTGATCCACAAGTCGTCTATATTCAATATCCGATATTTCTCCCGTACAAGGAGCTGAACAGAAACCCAGCTGATAATTCAAGCAGCCTGAATGCTTACTTGATAAGCTTCTACAATACCTAAGCCTTATGTTTTCCTTGATGGCATTTGCCCCTCGTTCTGCACTGTTCAAGCTATTATAGGGTCCGAAGTTTAAGCCCTTGTCCCTTTTTTCTGCAACCACCTCCAAGGTGGGATATTGCTCTTCCATATTAATATTGATAAAAACATACCTTTGATGATTCTTAAGCTGACTGTTATATATAGGCTTTAGATCTTTAATCATTCTGCACTCAAGCAGCAGCGCCTCCAACTCTGTATCTGCCAGTATAATATCAAAATCCTTTATTCCCTCCACCATTCTTATAATTTTAGGCGAGTGTTTGCTGGAATTCTGAAAATATTGACTGACTCTATTTTTGAGGTTCTTTGCCTTGCCCACATAAATGATATTATTTTGAGCGTCCTTCATCATATAGACGCCTGGCAGCTCCGGCAGCTGTTTTGCCTTATCCTTCAAATGCATCAACGCATCTCCTTAAATCTTAAATAATGTTAAAGTTCTATGTTGATATTTATTATGATAAATGAACACTTTGCATAAGGATATATTTGTTAGAGGAAAGCTTCACCTACCCAATAGGAATACCCGCGAAGAAGATTGTAGTGCTTTTCAATTCCATCCTACCTTAAGTTAATAAGGAATTGAAAATGCACATGTCGCACTCCAAAGCTACAGCCCACAAAGCAAGGCTTCTGGTGTATTGAAGCTTGGAGGAGACAAATCATTCCTTATAGCAAAGAATATAGCACATTATTAATATACTTAGCTATACAAAATTCAACACTATACTTTAACATAGGCAAGTCTTTAATAATGACCGCATTTCTAATATGATTAATTCTATGTCATTTTTATATTCACCTTTTTAGAAAAAGTGAATATATTATATTATAATGCAATAGCTGCCATTATCAAGAATTGACAGATACATAAGTATCGGGTCTATTGGACAATGGGATTTATCCATGGGACAATTCTTTAGAGATTATGTTCCGTGGATTTTTCTATTTAAAAGGAGGTTGATCGTATGACCAGCAACAATTTTAACAAAGTGAAAAAAGTATTATGGCTTATACTTATTGCAAATCTTTCTGTTGCCGCCCTAAAAATTATTGTTGGAACCATCATAAAAAGCAGCAGCCTTACTGCAGATGGCTTTCATTCTCTTACTGACGGCTCCTCAAACATCGTCGGTCTTATCGGTATACACTTTGCATCAAAGCCTGTAGATGAGGAGCATCCTTATGGTCATAGCAAGTTTGAAACCCTGGCAGGTCTGTTTATCGCAGTAATGCTATTTATATTAGGGCTTAGAATAATCAGCAGCGCATTTTCCAACATGCTCCACGCAATCCCGACAGTACCTGAAGTAACTATTCCAAGCCTTGCAGCGCTGCTTGTTACACTAGCAATAAACATATTCGTTGCAGGATATGAATTTAAACAAGGCACGCTCCTCAACAGCACCATCCTTATTTCGGACTCTCTTCATACAAGAAGCGATATTTTTGTCTCTATAGGAGTGCTTTTTACTCTTGTTTGTGTAAGACTTGGCTTTCCACCTATCATTGACTCCATGGCTTCTCTCATCGTATCAATATTTGTTTTACACGCTGCCTATGAAATATTTTCAGAAACCAGCGGTGTATTGGTAGATCAGGCTGTAGTATCATCGGAGGAAATAAAAAATATTTTAATGAATTTTCCTCAGGTAAAAAATGTGCATAAAATCAGAAGCCGGGGCTGTAATCATCATATATACATTGATCTGCATTTATTGGTTGAACCCTATATGAGTATTGAAAGTTCTCATAAGCTCATGCATGAAATAGAAGAAAGGCTGTGCTTTGATCTAAAAAAATCAGTGCAAGCCTATATACATCTGGAGCCTTATTACGATAAATTATAAATTTACCTTTTATGTAAGGGTTTCACATTGACATATTTCGACAAATATATTATCTTTATAGCCTATAGATGAAAATATAATTTTCTAAACTACCTATAGAGAGGATTATTTTATGTTGATTTATGCAGTGTTATTTATTAATATGGCTTTGGTTTTCTACACCATTGGTGTATGGGGCGAAAAGATTCAAAAAAAATTAAAAGGCTGGCATCTTGTGATTTTTTGGATAGGTCTTGTATTTGATACGCTTGGAACAAGCTTTATGGCTGGCATAGCCAGCAATGGCTTCAAGCTGGATTTTCATGGCATAACCGGTCTTTTGGCAATTGTATTGATGCTTATCCATGTAATATGGGCAACCTGGGTAATGATTAGCAATAATAAAGAAATGCAGCTTAAATTTCATAAATTGAGCTTCATTGTCTGGATACTTTGGCTAATACCCTTTAGCTCTGGAGCTATTTTTAGCATGATGAAATAAAAAGATACAAGAACAGGTGTCGAACCTGTTCTTGTATCTTTTTTATGCATATTGCGCCTGATATAGCTCTTTATAATATCCCGCTCGTTGCAGCAATTCCTCATGATTTCCCATTTCTACAAGCTTTCCTTTTCTCAGCAGTATTATTTTATCCGCATTTCTAATTGTTGAAAGCCTATGGGCAATGACCAAGGTGGTACGGTTCGCTGATATATTCTCAATGGATTGCTGTATCAGCAGCTCAGTGTTGGTATCAATATTTGAGGTTGCTTCATCCAATACCAATATTGCTGGATTATGTGCAATTGCTCTAGCAAAGGACAAAAGCTGTCTTTGTCCTGCCGAAAAAGTACTGCCCCGTTCTCTCACAGGCTCCTGCATACCTCTGGGCAGCTCATCAATAAATTCTTGAGCGCAGGACAGCTCCAAAGCTTTGTTGATCTGCTGCTCTGCGATTTCATCATTTAAAGTTATATTTTTTTTAATATCTCCCGAGAATAGAAACACATCCTGCAGAACCACTGCTACATTTCTTCTTAAGCTGCTAAGCTTATAGTCATTGATATCTAGTCCGTCTATTAAAATCTTGCCTTTTTGAATCTTATAAAGTCTGGATATCAAGCTAATAATCGTCGTTTTGCCTGCTCCCGTAGCCCCTACAAAAGCAGCGGTCTCTCCTGCAGCAATTTTGAAGCTCACATCCCTCAATATCCAATCCTCATCATGATATGCAAACCACACATTTTGGAACTCAATATCCCCTTTTAACCGTTCTATAGAAATGCCTGTGTTCAAATCCTCCAGCATAGCCCCCTGGTCCAACAGCTCAAATATACGGTCAGCAGAAACAACCGCCGATTGAATCGTATTGTAGTTCTCTGCCATATCATTAATAGGCTCAAAAAACTGCTTTATATAGGTGGTAAAGGCATACAGCACCCCAAGCTCCAAGGTTCCTCCTATTATTTTATCCATGCCGTACCAAACCAATATCGCTATAGTGATGGTCTGCAGTATTTCAATAATAGGTCTAAGCAGACTATTCATTTGCACTTGAAACATTGTGGATCTGAAATATTTATCATTTAATGCCTTGAATTCCTTCTGCTTCTCTAGCTCTCTGTTAAAAATCTGTACCAGCTTCATACCTGAGATGTTTTCAGCAAAGAAACCATTAATTTGACCAATCAAACTTTTCATCGTCTTAAAGTTTTCTTTGATCTTATTTTTAAAAAACTTCGTAATCAGAAAAATAGAGGGTACCGCTATAAAGCTTATGACTGCTAAGCTTACATTCATACGAAACATTACAAACACAATGCCTGCCAATAAGAGAACATCTCTGAATAAATTAATTAAAATATCTGTAAACACTTCATTTAATGCTTCCACATCATTGGTTGCTCTTGTTATTAAACGACCTGTAGAGAATTTATCCAAATAGGATAGAGGCAGATATTGAATATGCGTAAAAACCTTTTTTCGCAGTTTGCTAATAATCTGCTGTCCTGCATAGTTCATCAGATTTACCTGAGCAAAGGTTAAAAACGATCCTATCACTATAGCCAGCATATAAAATATCCCCATAGCAGTTATTGAATACAAGCCTTCCTCAGGCTTGCCCTTTATCAAGAAGTCATCTATGACGATCTTCAGAATATATGGCTTCAATAACTGAGCCGAATTTACCAATAAAACACAAATAGCTGCTACAATCATGATATGAAGGTATGGAATTGTAAATTTTAGAAGCCTTACAATGCTATTTTGCTTCATCTTCCATCCTCCTTGCCGTTTCTTCTTTGAACTGCTCTTGGTAAATTTCGTAATAAGTCCCTTTTTGCTCCAGCAGTTCTTTGTGGTTGCCTTTTTCTATGATTTGTCCATGATCCAGCACGATGATTTCATCTGAATGCTTCACTGCTGATATACGATGGGCTATGATAATACCCATTTTATTTTTTAATATCCGCGAAAAATTACTTAATATTTCTTCCTCTGTTTTTGTATCCACTGCAGATAAAGCATCATCCAATATGAGCAGCTGAGGCTCCTTGATGATAGCTCTCGCAATAGATATTCTTTGTTTTTGGCCCCCGGACAGGTTTACACCCCGTTCCCCGATTACCGTGTCAAAACCCTTTGGGAAAGCCTTAATATTATCATAAACACAGCTGAGCTTGGCTGCATTTATAATATCTTCTTCTGTATAGATATCCTTAAAGAAGCTGATGTTTTCTCGAAGGCTGGCAGAGAATAGGAAATTGTCCTGGGGAACATAACCAATACCGCTCCTCAAAGACTCCAGGGTATATTTTAAAATATTCCTTCCGCCTATTTTAATACTGCCTTCTTCCAGCTTATAAAGTCTCAAAAGCAAATTTACGAATGTAGTCTTCCCACTGCCTGTTTTGCCAATAATTCCTAAAGTTTTCCCCGCCTCCAGTTTAATGCTTATATCCTTCAAAGCATAATCCTCACAGCCGGGATATTTAAAACTCATATTTTTTATCTCAATACCGCCCTCCATGTTCTGCAAGACCTTATCTGCTATTTCTTCTGTAATATCTGTTTCCTCTTCAAAGATTTCTCTCAGTCTTTTGTAAGAAGCCAAGCCCTTTTGAGTTAAGTTTATCACCCTACCTACTGATATTACAGGAGCCATGATCATTGCCAAATATCCATTAAAGGCTACAAAATCTCCCAAGGTTATCACACCACTGCGTACCAAGCTGCTGCCATAGATGAGGTTTAACATAAAGCTAACGCCAAAGCATACTTCAATCAACGGCGAAAGGATGGAGGACACGCGCACCATCCTTATATTGGCTTGCTTTATTCTCTCGTTTAATGCATCAAAATTATCAACCTCTTGTCGCTCCTGCACATAGGACTTTATCACTCTAATTCCCGATATATTCTCTTGCACTCTGTCTGAAACCGCCGCAAAGCTTTCTTGTACCTTTCTAAAGCGCAGCTGTACCATTCCACCGATTTTAAACATGGCTAAAATGATAACAGGTATAGGCAGCAGTGCCAGAAGCGTTAGAGAAAGATTTACTGATTTAATCATAGAAAAAATAGAAATAGCACTTAAGCTTATACCATTGATTGTCATTGCAAGAGCCGGCCCAAAAGCCATTCTCACTGCAGAAACATCGTTAATGGCATAAGCCATTAAATCTCCCGTTTTACGATGGTTATAAAACTGCATGGGCAAGCTTTGAAAATGTTTAAAAAGTCTTTGTCTTAAATAGCATTCCATATTCCTGGCATTACCCACGATAAAATATCTCCAAGTATAGCGAGTTGCAAAGGCAAGCAAGGCAACGAACACAAGCAGTCCTAAATTATATAGTACATTTTCCTTATCTATAGTGCTTGAATCAAGCAAATCAATGACTATTCCAAGCAGCTTTGGATTATATGCTTGCACATAAGCGCTTAGCATAAGGAAGAAAACGCCAAGTATATAACGAAACCAGTACTGTTTCAAAAAATCTATAATCATTCTATTTTTACCAGTCTTGTGACTTTTCACTATGATTCACTCCATATTTTATAATTATCTAATTAAATATCCATATAATACAATCTAATAATATCATAAATTTCTCTATTTTAAAAGTTGAATAATTGCGCATAATATTTAAAAAATATGATTATTTAATTAATTTATTAGTAAAATAAATATAAGTATTGTCTGGAAACTACTGTAATGATATAATATTACTAACATATAGTACCTAGTACTAAAAACTGCTATATTTATGATAATGGAAATATAGGATTTTAGTATAGAATTGCAAACTTTTTTGTAAAACATTAAAGTTCAGGCATTGTACTAATTGCGAGGAGAAAATACAATGAATTTAAAAGAATTGAAAATTGGAAACCTAGTTGTTCCTGTACCTATAATTCAAGGAGGAATGGCAGTTAGAATATCTACAGCACCTTTAGCTGCCGCAGTAGCTAATGAGGGCGGAATCGGAATCATCGCCGGCACCGGCATGAAGGTAGATGAGCTGGTAGCAGAAATTCGAAAAGCAAGAGAATTGACCAATGGCGTAATCGGTGTCAATGTTTTATTTGCTGTAAGAGAATTTGCTGACTTGGTCAAAGCAGCTATCAAGGAAGGCATCGATCTTGTTGTATCCGGCGCAGGCTTCTCCAGAGATATGTTTGCTTGGGGAAAAGAATCCGATACACCTATCGTGCCCATCGTTTCTTCAGCCAAGCTGGCAGTTATGGCCGAGAAGCTAGGCGCTGCAGCTGTAATCGTAGAAGGCAAAGAAGCCGGCGGACATCTTGGTACTGACAGATCCATGAGGGAAGTACTTCCTGAAGTATTGGAAGCAGTCCGTATACCGGTTATCGGGGCAGGTGGTATAATCGACGGCAAGGATATTGCCGAGGTAATAAGACTGGGTGCGAACGGGGTGCAAATGGGTACGCGTTTTGCTGCCAGCGAAGAATCCAATGCTTCCAATGAAATGAAGCAGCTTTATATCAAGGCTGTCAAAGAAGATGTAGTACATGTAAAAAGCCCGGTTGGCTTGCCGGGACAAGGGATTAGAAATCCATTCTACAATATGATTGAAAACGAAAGCCACGTTAGAATTAACCAATGCGTAGATTGTCTCAAGCGCTGCACACACAGCTTTTGCATCATGGATGCCTTGGTAAATGCCTGCAGAACGGGAGACTTTAACAGAGCCTTGATTTTTTCAGGTGAAAATGTTCATAAAATAAAAGAAATACTACCCGTACATGAGATCTTTAAGAATCTTTTAAAGGAAGTTCAAGAAGCATAAAATAAAGCTCTAAAGGCTAAAACCTTTAGAGCTTTTATTGTTTTATTCTGGCTGCTTTATTTCAGATGCATTTGGAAGTTCAATTTTACCTTCTACACCTATATTGCTATAGCTTACATCAATTTTCATTTTAAAGTCTATTGTTTCTGCTGATGCATCATCTCTGATTATTCCATTAAATTTTACCACTTGTCTAATTACTTGGTGATCAGCCACATAGAATTCTACTTCATACTTCTCAGTTCCGTTGTAAGCTGAACCAAACAATTCTTTTATTTGGTCATATTGATCTTTTTCCATAAAGTATTGCAGTCCTTCAATACCAACCTTTACTACATATTTATCCGCTGAAATGCCATTTACATTCACGGTTCCTGCCTTTTGTATCGGCAAGCTGCTGTAGCCTGTTAAAAAACCTGCAGGCAATCTAGCTTCTGTTTCATTAGCAGTACCTTGACCTAATTCGTTTTCCCATTCTTCTCTATCGTACTCTATCCACATATTATCTACATCAAGTGAGTAAACCTTATCTTCGGTGATAATATCCTTTGTCTCTATTTGCTCAGGAGCCTCACCATTAATTTCAAACTCCAGAATACTGTGAGCATACATAGCATCCTTGTTTACAATGCTCTTGCTATCCATTGAAGTCTTCATATAGTCTTGCGTATTAACATCTGTCATTATCATTTCCATCAACATATCCATATTGCCTATATATTTTTCGTATACGCCATTTTTAACAGCATTGTTGAAGTTCGGATACTTAGGTGTAAGGCTGTTTTCCAATACAACTTCACTTCTCATAGTATTGGCAGTATACTGGATATTCAACATTTGCGCCAACTCCTTCAGGGGCACAAAGATTGTATCATCCTTCTCTATGGGTGCCACTTCGAGCATTACAACATTATCAGTCAACTTATCTTCTATGGCATATGGCGTTTGACCTGTATAGTTAGGATTGGCTCCTGCATTTTTGTATGCATTTAATGATCCAACCTTAAACCATATCGAAGCAATACCACTAGTACCATAGGTTGGTGATGTTTCAACATACAGCTCTTTATTTTCTGTGTATCTTGAAGCCACATCATCGCTTTGTTGAATATTTTTGTCTATAAATTGTTTTGAAACAAATATATTTTTATTCTCGTCCACTGTATAGAATTTAGATGAAATCACATCACCATTTAGAATAAGCTTTGTCTCTTTACTAATTCCATAGGCAGCATTAATTTTTTCAATTATAACTTTTTCATCCTGCATAGATCTGTTGAGCACTACCGCTGCCTGTTCTTTTGTTGCATTTCCTTTTGGTGCAAAGGAGGCATTTCCAACGCCAGTCATTAAGCCTGATACTAATGCAATGTCTACTTCTCTCTGTGCCCAGCCTGAAATATTACTTTTATCCTTCAAAGTATTTATGCTATTCAGTTCTATTGAATATGACTGATCCACTAAATTTAACGCTCTAACAAACATGACCGCTATTTGCTCTCTATTCGTCACATTGTTTATTCCAAATTCATTTGAGCTGATTCCGCTTATTATTCCTGCCTTGTAAGCAGCTTCAACATACTTAAAAGCCCAATGACTTTTAGGGACATCCTTGAATGTAGCATTCTGCGGTATATTCGTTGTATCCAGCTCTAATGTCTTTACCAGTAATGCTACCAATTCTGCTCTGCTTATAGTCTTGCCCGGATTAAAATGACCCGCTGCATCACCGCTGATTATATTTTTTTCTGCTAATGCGATGATTGCTTCTCTTGCAAAGCCTGAGCTTTTGTCTATATCTTTTATTGTAATCTCTTCTGCTTGAACACTTGAAAAGCTAAACGCAAAAGCTAAAGTCATCGTTAATAACAGTTTTGCTATTTTCATATTATTTATTACCTCCATATTTCGTTACGATAGTGATTTCGACAAGTTTTAACGAAGCGACTCACTAATATTATCATGATTATATTACTTTCGCATTGTAAACATTTTTACTTATTATCTATAATTTTTCATTGCATTTATTGAATTAGCAAAAAAACAAACAAGGTCATTTCAAAATTTGAAATGACCTTGTTTTATATGATTTAAACTTTTTACATTAAAGCGTTTATTACATAGCTTAATATGAACAATCCTGTTACGATATATAGTATTGGATGCACGTCCTTTGATTTACCTTTTACAAGCTTAGCTATGCAGTAGAATATGAAACCTGCTGCCACACCAGTTGTAATACTGTATGTGAATGGCATGAAGGCTACTGTCATAAAGGATGCAACTGCGATGTCAAAGTCTGCCCAATCTATTTTGCCAAGAGATTCAGCCATTAATATACCAACAACGATTAATGCTGGTGCTGTTGCTGCCGCTGGAACTATACCGGCAATTGGTGCTAGGAATAAGCAGAACAGGAACAATACGCCGACTGTTGTGGAAGTAAGACCTGTTTTTCCGCCTTGGCTGATACCTGCAGCACTTTCAACATAAGTTGTTGTATTGCTGGTACCAAGTAAAGCACCTATTGAAGTAGCTGTTGCATCTGCAAATAATGCTCTTTCAAGCTTAGATGACATACCGGAGCCATGTTCAAAGCTGGCATCATCTTTTTCATCAAATATGCCTGATTTTCTACCTGTTCCAAGGAATGTACCTATTGTATCAAAGGTGTCAGTAAGTGAGAAAGCGAATATTGTTGTTAACGCTATGAATATCTTGGATGGATCTGCAAACAGTCCCGCAAAATCAAGCTTTAAGAATGTTGGTGCCAAGCTAGGAATTGCGAAGTTCATGTCTGCTAAGTTAGGAACACTGGTAATTTTAAAAAATATACCTGTAACTGTTGTTAATACAATACCTAATAATATTGCACTCTTAACCTTCTTAACCATAAGAACTACTGTAATTATTAGACCTATTAATGCAACCTGTGCAACAGGGTCTTTGAAATTCACTATTGCAGGAATTACGTCTTGGAATAAGCCGCCTTCACCAATTGCTACGATTTTGCTCGGCGCTTCAGCAGTGAACTGAAGGAAGTGAGCTTGTTTAATACCTATATAAGATATGAACAATCCGATACCACCGCTTATTGCATATTGTAGTGAAACTGGAATTGCTTTTATTATCATTTTTCTAATACTAGTAACTGTAATAACTATGTTTATAAGACCGCAAATAAATACCATGGCTAAAGCTTGCTGCCATGTAAAACCTAAACCGAATACTACTGTAAAAGTAAAAAATGCATTAAGTCCCATTCCAGGTGCTTGTGCAAAAGGTACGTTGGCCACAAATCCCATAATGAATGTTCCAATTGCTGCTGCCAGTATTGTTGCTACAAATACTGCTCCTCTATCCATGCCTGATAAAGACAAAATATTAGGATTAACAAAAATGATGTATGCCATAGTTAGAAATGTTGTTAACCCTGCTAAAACCTCCGTTTTAACGTTTGTACCGTTCTCCTTTAATTTAAAGAACTTTTCCACTCTCGACACCTTCCTTTACATGATTTAAAATGAATAAAACTAATAAAAACTCGAACTTACATATAGAATTGTACACTATTGTTCGGTATAAATCAAATGTTTTTTGATGAAAAATAAAATTAGTATGTGATTTTGTCATTTTATTGCATATTCTGCCGCTAGCGCAATATGCATTTTTCACTCTATTATTCACATCCGATCCTATGTGCTTCTTATCTTAACCTTCGTATAATAAGCTTATACTATTAATATGAAGCTGTCCTATTTAATATACCCGCTTTAATTTATAAACATTCTCATATTTTTTATAGCCGATTATTCGAAAAAACACCAAATACATTTTATACTTGGTGCTAAACGTTCTATTAAATTATGAAAAGTTATGAATTAGCAGCTTTTCCTGTTATTCTACGCATTTAGTTGCTATTCCTAACATAGCAGCGTCATTCTGAGCCTGGGTCAAAACTTTAGATCCGACCGTCGTTCCTCCCTCAGGATGACATAACAATGATAAGTCAAAAAGCTTGTTTACTTTTATACATTAACATAACGATTACTTTAGGCTAAGTATAGTAAAAGCAGCATAAACATTGTTTATGCTGCTTCTCCGGACATTAAAATACTTATAAATACATCCACTACATTTTTATCAAATTGACTCCCTGTACAAAGCTCCAACTGTTCAATAGCCTGTTCCCGCGACAGCCCATTTTTTCTATAAGGTCGACTGCTGGTCATTGCATCATATGCATCTGCTATTGAGAGAATTTTTGACATAATGTCTATTTGATGGTCCATTAAGCCGATAGGATAACCTCTCCCATCTACTCTTTCATGGTGTTGAAGCAGAATTTTCTTACTGACATCCAAAAAAGAGATGCCCTTTATTAATTCATAGCCTACAGCCGGATGCATCTTTACTATCTCATACTCCTGCACAGTAAGTTTTCCTTCTTTGTTAATGATGTCATCTGGTATAGCAAGCTTGCCTATATCATGGAGCAAAGCTGCAAACTCAAGATCCAGAATATCCTTATCACTAAAATCTAAAGCTTGTCCCATGGCAACTGCAAGCTTTGTTACTCTCTCACAATGCCCTTTTGTATATTCATCCTTGTGATCTAAGAAGTTAACTAACATTTTTACAGTGTCGAGACAGCTTGAGCTCATTTCTTCCTCTAAAATCTGAAAAGTATACTTAAAATTTTTGCTGTTCTGCTGCAGCAGCAGATTCATGTTCTTAACAGCTTCTAATACTAAATCTTTGTTCACGCTATCCCTCCTTATTTTTCGTTGCAATTTATTACCGACAATCACAACGATATGAACGATTTGCCAGGCAGATAAATCTCAACTTATTTATATATATAATGAAGCAAGTTTTAATTTGCATTTTTCTTCATATTTCGCCGTACCTTCTATATAACAACAGCCTTTTACATTATATAGTATAATTTACAAATATCTATGAAATTTCAATGAAACTTTTTCCATAAATTGAAAAAGCATACTATTTCTAGTATGCTTTTGGTTCAATATTATAAAATTTTAGACTATCTCTTTTTATAGTGCGTATGCAGTATATGGTGCGCCTTATGGCTGTTTGGCTTTTCCATATACTCATCATATAGCGCCTTCACTTCAGGATTTTCATGAGACTTTCTACGTTTTCTTGATTGATCTATATTGTAAAGCCCTTGCGCTCTCAGCGTTTTAACTTCTTCTGTCTTTTCCTTATCCATAATAATTGGCTGTCCACCACCGTTTATGCATCCGCCAGGGCAACCCATTACTTCAACAAAGTGGTAGTTCGCTTGACCGCTTCTTATTCTTTCAAGTAGTCTATCTGCATTTGCAGTACCATGAACAACTGCAACATTTACGTCCATATCCTTTATTCTAACTGTAGCTTCCTTGATGCCTTCCATACCTCTTACGGCTGTATACTCAATATTCTTTAAGTCTTCACCGGTAAGTATGTCCGCTACTGTTCTAAGCGCCGCTTCCATAACGCCGCCTGTTGCTCCGAATATAACGCCTGCGCCAGTTGAGTCGCCAAGTATGCTATCATAGGATGCATCCTCTATAGCTGGGAAATTTATTCTTGCTTGCTTTATCATTTTGCCAAGCTCTCTTGTTGTCAATACAGCATCTACATCCTGCAAGCCGTCAACAGCTAATTCTTCTCTGCCCGCTTCATACTTTTTAGCAGTACAAGGCATGATTGATACTACATATATATTTTTTGGATCTATGCCAGTTTTCTCTGCATAATAGGATTTTGCTACTGCCCCAAACATTTGTTGCGGTGACTTACAGCTGGATAGATTTTCAATAAAATCATGATGATTGTGCTCGCAGAACTTTATCCAGCCTGGTGAGCAGGAAGTTATAAGCGGCAGCCTGCCACCATTATTAATTCTGCCAAGCAGCTCTGTACCTTCTTCTAATATTGTTAAGTCAGCACTGAAGTTTGTATCAAATACCTTGTCAAAGCCTAGTCTCTTAAGTGCAGCTATCATTTTACCTTCTACATTTGTTCCAACAGGCATACCAAACTCTTCACCCAAAGCAACTCTAACTGCAGGAGCAGTTTGAACTACTACATGAAGATCCGGATTTGATATGGCATCCCATACCTTTTCAGTATCATCCTTCTCTTTTAATGCACCTACAGGACAAATCTTTATACATTGTCCGCAGTTTATACAATTAACATCGCCTAAGCTCTTATCAAAAGCAGTTGTTACTGTAGTTTTAACGCCTCTTCTTGCAAAATCAATGGCACCAGTTCCTTGTACCTTCTTACATACGCTTATGCATCTTCCGCAAAGTATGCACTTATTTTGATCTCTAACGATAGCTGTAGATGTTTCATCTACTGCATAATGATTGCCTGAGTCCTCGTATGGAATTTCTCCAACGCCCATTTCTTCAGATAGTTTTTGAAGCTCACAACTTAAGTTTCTTGAACAAGTCAAGCACTCTCTTTCATGTCTGGCAAGTATAAGCTCCATGATTCCTTTTCTTGCTTCTCTAACCTTAGGTGTTGCGGTCTTAACAACCATTCCTTCTGCAGCGGGTAAAACGCAGGATGCCTGTAAGGCTCTTGCTCCTTGAACCTCAACAACACATATTCTGCAAGCACCAACGGCATTCAAGCCTTTAAGGTAGCATAATGTAGGAATGTCAATGTTTAAAGACTTCGCAGCTTCCAAAACGGTCGTTCCGCTTGGTACCTGTGTTTTAATACCGTCAATTGTGATATTAACCATTTCCATTCTAATGATCCCCCTATTAAATAAATTCCTTACACTAGAATTGTTTTTTAGACTGATTACTGTATTGGACTTATATCCACTGCTAAAATATAAAAAAATATAATGCTCTGTACGTTGCTTTGTGACATAAATCACTGTAATTTTTTTAATAGCTATTATAATGTTATATAACAGCTCACAATTACATAATAACTAAACCACCCGAGATTGTCAATAAAATAACACATTAATATGGGCTATTTTGAAACTTGCGGAATATAATAAATATTCTAAATATTCAATATAATAATTATTTTCCACTAATAAATTTTATTAATATTATATAAAAGCATTTAAAATTGAAAACATAAGTATTATAATAATCTTATAGTATGTCGAATATTTAACAATCATGTAATAACAAAAGAAGAACTCATATATACGAACCATTAGAAGGAAACTACAAGACAAAGGCGGCTTCGCCGCATTTGAAGCCCATGTGTCTTTTTCGAATGTAATGTGGAAATTCTGGCACGGGCAGCTAAATCAAGTTTTGTGTCCGTACTTCATTGGGGCAACGGACAAATAAACACAAAATACTATTGCCCTGTAAATTAGGAGGATATAAATGGAAAATAATATGAAAAAGGTTTATGCAATATGCGAAAAAGCCCTTCATAGCGGCAATTTAAGCAAAGAAGAAATCATTCTATTGCTTCAATGTCCAGAGGAGCAATCAGATATAATTTTTCAGACTGCTGATGCTGTAAGAAAAAAAGAGGTTGGCGACCAAGTACACTTAAGAGGTCTTATTGAATTCTCCAACTATTGCAAAAAAAACTGTGAATATTGCGGCATAAGAGGAAAAAATAAAAGTATTGATCGCTACAGATTGAGTCAGGAAGAGATTTTACAAACTGCCATAAGAGCTGAATCACTAGGCTACAGATCTGTAGTCATGCAATCAGGTGAAGACCCGTTCTTTACAGCTGAAATTTTAGCTGACATGATCTCCACCATAAAATCCCATACAGATTTAGCCATAACCTTATCGGCGGGAGAATTTTCTTATGATGAATATAAGATTATAAAAGAAGCAGGTGCCGACAGATATTTGCTGCGTTTTGAAACCTCCAGCGAAGAGTTATATCAGAAGCTGCATCCTGATTCTGATTTTCATCAAAGAATAAAATGCCTTCATATACTGGAAGAACTGGGCTACCAAGTGGGCAGCGGGTTTATGGTTGGCTTGCCGGGAGAAACTCCGGAAATATTAGCCGACAATCTATTACTGCTTCAAAAGCTAGACTTGGATATGGCAGGTATCGGACCCTTTTTACCAAATTCAGATACCAATTTAGCAGGAGCACAGGGCGGAACTTTAATAAACAGTCTTAAGGCAGTTGCCATAGCGAGATTACTTCTTAGGAATGCTCATATTCCCGCTACCACAGCAATGGGCTCCCTTGACCCCAAAGGAAGAGAAAAAGCCCTTCAAGCTGGGGCCAATGTGGTTATGCCCAATGTAACTCCTGAAGAATTTAGAGAAATGTATCAACTGTATCCAAATAAAATATGCCTAAGAGATGACCCTGCACACTGCAGAAAATGCATCACAGGCAAAATTCAAGGACTTGGCAGAACAGTCAGTACAGAGCACGGACACTCACTAAAGATAGACCGTATTTAGCTGAAGGATCTCAAGATTCTTCACTACGTTCATAATAACATACACTTTGTATAACGGTATTCACTGTCATCCTGAGTAGCCGAAGGATCTTACTTAAAATGAAAAAGGAGTATTAAATATGAATATGAATTCCGAAAGACTAACTGCAGACTTCATTAAAGAAGCTGAAATCCAAAACTTATTGACAAGTACACAAAACACCTCCAAGGAAGAGTTGGAGGCAATCATAGAAAAGGCCGAGAAGGCGCTTGGACTATCTCCTCTAGAAGTTGCAAAACTGTTAAATGCCGAAGATAAGAATATAATAGAAGAGATTTTTAAAGCTGCTCATACCATTAAAGAAAAAATCTATGGTAAAAGAGTCGTTATATTTGCACCTCTTTACATCAGCAATTACTGTGTAAATTCATGCAAATACTGCGGCTATGGCTGCGACACTAATATATTCCGCAAGAAGCTTACTATGGAGGAATTGGTCAACGAAGTCAAGATTCTTGAGTCCATGGGACATAAGAGAATAGCCTTGGAAGCAGGAGAAGATCCTGTAAATTGTGACATTGACTACATCATTGAAGCTATAAAGAAAATATATAGCATAAAATTTGAAAACGGCAGTATCAGAAGAATAAATGTAAACATCGCCTCAACTACTGTAGAAAACTATAAAAAGCTAAAGGCTGCCGATATAGGCACGTATATTTTGTTCCAAGAGACCTATCATAGAGAAACCTATGCAGCCTTGCATCCAAAAGGACCAAAGCACGATTACGATTATCATACCACTGCTTTTGACAGAGCAATGGAAGCAGGCATCGATGATGTAGGCTCCGGTGTTCTTTTTGGTCTTTATGACTATAAATTTGAAGTGATCGCACTTCTATACCACGCTTTGCATTTGGAAGAAAAGTTCGGCTGCGGCCCTCACACCATATCAGTGCCTAGGTTAAAGCCGGCAGAAGGCATGAACTTAGCAGACTACCCTTATCTGCTTACGGATGACCAATTTAAAAAGATCGTCGCCATTTTAAGATTGGCGGTTCCTTATACAGGAATTATACTTTCAACAAGAGAAAGCGCAGCAACAAGAGATGAGGTTATCAACTATGGCGTGTCTCAAGTTAGCGCAGGCTCATGCACAGGAGTCGGCGGCTACAGAAATGAATATGAAACCCATGAAAACTGCAATACAGCTCAGTTTAATGTAGAAGATCATAGAAGTCCCGATGAAGTAATTCAAAGCCTTTGTGCTACAGGCTATATCCCAAGCTACTGTACAGCCTGCTATAGACAGGGCAGAACGGGGGACCGCTTTATGCAGTTAGCCAAAACAGGCAATATCCAAAACGTATGTCAGCCTAATGCGATTATGACCTTTCAGGAATATCTTTTAGACTATGCTTCAGAGGATGTAAAAAAGGCAGGCGAAGAAACTATTAAGCAACATCTGAATCAAATTAAGGATGAAAAAATCAGGAAAATAACAGAAGAGAGACTAGCAGAAATCAGAAAAGGCAAAAGAGATCTGTATCTGTAAGGAGGATAATCCATGTTAGATACACCTAGAAGTGTAAGACTTCATATCGCTATATTCGGAAAAAGAAATGCCGGAAAATCAAGCCTGATCAACGCCATAACCAATCAAGAGCTGGCGGTGGTTTCTCCTGTAGCCGGCACCACCACCGATCCTGTATTTAAATCTATGGAAATAACCCCTATTGGCCCTGTCACGCTTATAGATACAGCCGGAATAGATGACGAGGGTGAACTGGGTGAGCTAAGAGTAAAAAAGACAAAGCAGGTATTGGCAAAAACTGATCTGCTGGTGCTTACAATAGCCGCTGACAGCAAGCCTAACCAATGGGATGCAACAGTATTGGAAGAAGCAGAAAAACGCTGCATTCCTGTAATAGGCGTTATCAGTAAAATTGATATTGCAGCTGGCGAAGAAGCCATAGCGTGGTTTGAAAGCAGAAAGATTCCTTATAGCCTTGTAAATTCCAACACAAGAGAAGGTATCGATAAGCTTAAAGAAATTATCATTCACCATTCTCCTAAGGAATTCTTACCCGAAACCATTGTTGGGGATTTAATACAACAAAATGATATTATTATACTTGTAACACCGGTGGATGCGGGTGCTCCTAAATCCAGGCTGATACTGCCACAGGTTCAGGTCCTGAGGGATGCACTGGATGCAGGTGCTTGTGTAATGGTAGTCAGAGAACATGAATTAAAAGCTGCCCTAGATGGCTTGAAGCAGCCACCAAGACTTGTTGTTACCGATTCTCAAGCCTTTGACTTTGTTTCCAAGGTAGTACCAGCAGATGTACCCCTTACTTCCTTTTCAATATTATTTGCTAGATATAAGGGAGATTTAAGAGAGTTTCTCAATGGAATCAAAGCCATTGACACGCTAAACGCAGGAGACAAGGTGCTTATCGCAGAAGCCTGCACGCACTTTCCAAGCCATGAAGATATCGGGAGAATCAAGATACCAAAATGGCTGGAAGGAAAGGTTGGCGGAAAGCTGGACTTTACTTGGGTGGTAGGCAGCGATTTCCCTGAAAATCTCGCTGAATATAAATTGGTTGTACATTGTGGTGCTTGTATGATTAACAGAGCCGAGGTGCTGGCCAGATTGGATAAATGCAAGGAATTAAACGTGCCTGTTGTGAACTATGGGGTAATGATAGGCTATGTAACCGGTGTATTAAACAGAGTTGTAAAACCGTTGGAAAAATAAATCTCATTAAAGTGTACTTCCTGGAGTATCTGGAAGTACACTTTTTTAATTTCCTATTATCCTATTCTATCTTAATTTTCTACCTGCCAATAATTCTCTTAATTTTCTTGTATTGACATATTTAATCAAATTCACTATAATGTAATTACAATATACATTTTATGTTATAATTTATTCTATATCATGAATTCCATTGTCTATTATGTTGTATTTAAATTACATATTGCAGATTTCATTTGTCGAATATAGTAATTTTCAATTTTAGTACAAGCATTATATTATAAGGGGGTGATTCCATTGAAAAAGTCTCAGACAGTCAATTCCATTATACTATCAGTAAAAATAAAAGGAGGAGAAACGAATGAGACAAAACTTAGGTAAGATATTAGCATTTATGCTAATAGTAACAATGCTAATAACTAACGCCATATACTTTGCGGACTTGGAGGAAATGCTCAAAATCCCTGAGGAGCCCAAAGACAAAGCCGAGGCGCAAGAAATAAAGGATATCGAAAAACAGGTAGACAAGAATAAGAATAAACTGTTCGACAACCTGGAAGAGAGAATAGCCAAGGCAAAGGACAGCGATACACTGCCTGTTATAGTAGTATATAAAGAAAAAATTGACGACGATAAAAAAGGTCTTGTTAAGAAGCTATTAGGCAATGTTAATCCAAAGCATGAATATGAAATTATTCCAGGTATGGCTTTAGATCTAACAAAAGGTCAAATCGTCGCCTTATCAAAGCTTGACTTTATCCAACAAATTGAATATGATCTACCGGTATACGCAGCGAACGATAATGCAACTTATTGGTTTGGTGCAAAAAAAGCAGCTTCTGACTTTGGTGTAGACGGGGATAGGGATGGAAATGCACGATCCTATTCCGCAGCGGATATCGTTGTTGCTGTAATCGATACAGGTATTGACGCTGCTCACGTCGATTTAGACGGTGGAAAGGTTCTAGCTTGGAAAGACTACGTTAACAACAAGACAGCTCCTTATGACGATAATGGTCATGGCACCCACTGTTCCAGTACAATAGCCGGAGAGGGCGACGGAAACTCTCTATATAAAGGTGTTGCCCCTGGTGCAGCACTTGTAGGCATAAAGGTTCTTGACAGAAAGGGATCCGGTTCTATGAGTAATGTAACAGCAGGTATAGACTGGGCAGTACAAAATAAAGCAACCTACGGTATAGAAGCCATAAGCTTAAGTCTCGGCACAGACGCTAGCTCAGATGGAACTGACTCAACCTCACTAGCTGTAAACAATGCATTTGACAATGGCATCTCCGTTCTTGTTGCTGCAGGTAATTCAGGCCCAGGTAAATATACCATAGGCTCACCTGGAGCAGCTGAAAAAGCTATCACAGTAGGAGCTATGGCAGATGTAGGCGAAAAAGGCTTTAACCTTGCTTACTTCTCAAGCCGAGGACCAACTGCTGATGGAAGAGTAAAACCAGACATCGCAGCACCAGGTGTTAACATTATGGCAGCAAAAGCAAATACAACCAGCAGCTATATAAGCTATAGTGGAACAAGCATGGCAACTCCTTTTACTGCTGGTACAGTTGCATTAATGCTTGATGCAAACCCAAGCTTAACACCTACACAGGTTAAAAATACAATTACTTCTACAGCACTTGATTGGGGTAATTCAGGCAAGGATATTGACTACGGTTACGGCAGACTAGATACTTACGCTGCAGTTAAATCATCAGGCAGCTTCAGTGGAACAAATATCACAATACCAGACCATATGTATGGTTCAGGAACTATCAATGCAAGCAAGAAATCCGATTATTACGAATTTACGCTGGACTCTACTGATAATCCTATTGCTGTAACTATGATAATGCCAAATTGGGCAAGCTCAACCAATCCAGATTTTGATGTATACCTATACAACCCAAGTGGTGCAAGCGTTGCAAGTGCGACAGGTACTACAAGACAAGAAACTATAAACTTTACACCTATCGTTACTGGCAAGTACACAATAAGAGTATACTCCTATGCCGGTACTGGCAGCTACTTCTTGGATCTCAGTGCAGATGGTAGTAGTCTGATACTAACTGGAAACGACCAATAAATATAGACTTCCTTAAAAAAGGGGTACGGTATTTTATACCGTACCCCTTTTGAATCACTTCGTATCATTCAGTAGCCCAACTACTTATCCGTCCTCGCACACTCGCTTGCTTCACCTAATAATATCTCTATTCCATGTCTTAAAGCTGGTATTACTACCTCAAGATTTTCACGGACACCTTTTGGGCTGCCCGGCAAATTGATGATAAGACTGTTGTTTCTGATACCTGCCTGGGCTCTGGACAACATAGCCTTTGGCGTTATCTGCAGACTTCTCGCCCTCATCGCCTCTGGAATACCTGGAACAAGCTTATGTACTACTTCCAGAGTTGCTTCAGGCGTTACATCTCTTTTTGAGAAACCGGTGCCCCCTGTAGTCAATATCAGACTTATTTCCAGATCATCACTCATATGAATCAGCTCTTCTTTTATTTGTTCTTGCTCATCCGGTATGATGACGTAACGATCCACTATGCCGCCGATTTCTTTAACCATTTCTTCTATAGCAGGTCCTGATTCATCAACTCTCTGACCCTTAGAACCCTTATCACTGACAGTTATTATTCCAACCTTAAATTTCTCCATGTAAATCACGCCTCCTAGCTCTTTAAACATTATGTAGATAATGCGTTATTTGAATGAAATGAAGAACCCTTTTTGTAAAATTCTTCGCAATGCTCAGAATGACATTGCTATGCAATGTTTCCGGTCATTCTGAACGTAGTGAAGAATCTTAACATTTTGATGAATTGTTTACAATATTATTATTGTTGGGAAAATTTATCTCTCCAGACTTCCCTCCGATTTTTCGGACCAAATGAATATCGCTGATAACCATATATTTATCTACAGCTTTGCACATATCATATACAGTCAATGCGGCTACAGATGCAGCTGTTAAAGCCTCCATCTCCACTCCAGTCACACCCACTGTCTTAACCACTGCTATGATGTCCAGCTTGCAGTTCTCCATATCAATTTTAAACTCTATATCAGCGCCATATATGTTTATATTGTGACACATCGGTATGATATCCGAAGTGCTTTTCGCACCCATGATTCCACCTACCTGTGCTACTGACAATACGTCACCTTTTTTTATGGTACCTTCTGAAATAGCAACGAGGGTATCCTTTTTCATATAAACAGAAGCCCTTGCTATGGCTTCTCTCATGCTATCTTCCTTTTCAGAAACGTCTACCATCTTTGCATAACCTTTTTCATTAATATGTGTAAATCCGCTGACACCTTGTGCTTCTTCTTTATTTTTGTTGCTCATACTATCACCTCAATTTAATTTTAAACCCTCTGGATATTATTGTCTATCAAATTGCTTCATCTTTATTATTACAATAATTGCATTAATTTTGTATATAAACTTTTCCATATTCCTTAGCTAATTCCTGCCAATGCGCTTTTTCTTTCTTTTTTTACATATTTATGCATAAAAACCCAATAAATCTGTTATTTTTATGTTAATATATAAGTAACTTATGGAAAACTATATATGAACATAGTAAAATATAAATAGCCTTTATTATTCAGGACTTAATTTTGATACAGCAAGGAGCAAATTTATGATGAAGCTAAAGTTTAAAAGCATACTTTTTAAGATATTAATCATGATTATTCTAACATGCCTTATGCAGGGGATCATTCTGATAACGATGTCCTATGCCTTAACTAAGAAAGGCTTATATAGTCAAACTACTGATAGTGGATTAAAATATGTTGAATCAAATTCTCAAATTGCAGGCGAATGGTTTGCAGGTAAAATAAATGAGATTACCATTTATTCTAATACCTCTGTTGTTAAAACTATGGATTGGCTTGTAATCGAGCCTTATTTGAGAAGTGAAATAAGCACAAAGCTGGATATCTACGATCATATCTTTGTAGCTGATGCTGCAGGCAATTATAGTACTACCTTAAAAGCCAATGCCGGAAATGTTTCTGATAGAAAGTATTTCAGTAAAGTAATGAAAGGCAATACAGTTGTATCAGAGCCGGTTATTTCAAGAACGACCGGCAATCAGATATCTGTTATAGCAGTCCCAATAAAAGATATAAATGGCAAAATAATTGGACTTATAGGCGGAGCTCTTAATCTAACGAAATTAAATAACTTTATTGCAAACTCAGCTATCAGTCATCAAGATTCATACAGCTATATTATAGACAAACAAGGAATGATCATATCCTATCCGGATAAAAGCTATATCATGAAGGAAAATATTACTGTTAAATCGCAGTTAATTGGAGCCAGCCTAGTAAATGCTTCCCGGCAGATATTAGAAAACGCAAAAGGCTATGTTCAATATATTCATAGTGGTGTAGAAGGCCTTAATTATTACAGTACTATACCTAATACAGATGGGTGGAAAATAATTATCAAAGTGCCTAACGAATATCTCGATGCTCCTCTGGCTGATGCCAGTAAAAATCTTGTAGCGATGTCCATCGTAGGATTATTGATATCCGTTCTATTAGCTATATATATTTCAAAAAGCATATCTCATCCTATCATTCAATTAAGTGATGTGTTCACTAAAGCAACCAATGGTGACTTAAGCGTCAGAGCACTTAATTACTCCAATGATGAAATTGGTCAAGCATCTAAAAGCTTTAATAAAATGATGGAAACCATAAGCAATCTAACATTTTATGATACATTGACAGCGTTGCCAAACAAACTTCAGTTTATGGACAGGCTTAATCACGAAATTGCTGATTGTATCAGAGATAATGAAAAGCTTGCAGTTGTTATATTTGACATAGATAAATTTGAAAATGTAAATAATGCATTAGGTCACTCGGCAGGAGATGAGTTTTTAAGACTTTTGGCTGCTGAAATAATGAAGCATCTTGATGAGAATGAAATTGCTTGCAGACTGAGCGAGGATAGGTTTGCCATTCTGCTTTCAAACAATCCTCATGAAACCTATGCCATCAGAACAAGCATGAAGCTGTTGGAGATGATGAAGCAGCCATGGAAAATTGATAAGCATTATTTCTATATGACAGCCAGCCTTGGTGTTGCTTTTTACCCGAACGATGGTGAGGACAGCGAGTCGTTGCTTAAAAATGCATTATCAGCCATGCTAAAAGCAAAAAAGTCCGGCCGCGGCAATTATCAGCTTTATGATTCCAAGGTAAGCTCGAAGCTGCTTGATATCATCGAGCTTGATAACTATATGCACCAAGCCTTGGATAACAATGAATTCATTCTTCATTATCAACCGCAGGTAGATATATCTTCGGGTAAAATAATAGGGGCTGAAGCTCTGATCCGTTGGAGCAATCCAAAGCTGGGCATGATTTCACCGGTAAATTTTATTCCTCTTGCGGAAGAAAACGGCTTAATTGTGCCAATCGGCGATTGGGTGCTGCGTACAGCTTGTACTCAGAATAAAAAATGGATGGATATGGGCTACGACCCTGTATACATTTCAGTTAACATCTCAGCTGTGCAAATCAGCCAATGTGACTTTATTGAGAAAGTATCCAAGATACTTGAAGAAACGCAGCTTGATCCTAAATATTTAGAATTAGAAATTACAGAAAGTATTGCCATGGAAGATACAGAAACAAGGATCAAGATTTTAGAAGCCTTGAGAAGCATGGGAATAAGAATAGCCATTGATGATTTTGGAACAGGCTACTCCTCTTTGAATTATCTGCGCAGGTTCCAAGTAACAACGCTGAAGATTGATCAAAGCTTTACAAAGGAGCTTGTCTCAAATACGAAGGATGCAGCTATTGTATCTACCATACTTGCTATTGGGCAGAATCTAAACCTGACAGTTACTGCAGAAGGTGTTGAAACAAAAGAACAGCTTGATATATTAAGAGAGAAGAACTGTGATACGATTCAAGGCTATTTATATAGTCGTCCGGTTCCTCGTGAAGAGTTTGAAAGGCTGCTGAAAAATCCTCCTGTACTTTCATAATATAGTTTCCATTTTAAGGAAAATCATGTATAATAAGATGAGCTATACTATTTTTACATATAATTCAACGGCTAAAGGAGAATATGATGAATATAGAATCAAAGGAATTTTTATTAGAACTTTTAAATACGCCTTCTCCATCGGGACGAGAGCAGGAAATACAAAGAAAATGGATAGATTATGTTAAGGACTATGCTGACAGAATAGAAACAGACCATTTAGGAAATGTGATAGGAATCATTAACCCCCATGCAGAATTCAAGGTTTTGCTTGCTGGTCATTGTGATGAAATAGGCTTTATCATCAATCGGATTGATGATAACGGCTTTCTGCATTTCTCAAAGGTTGGGGGTGTTGACCCTAACCTTACTCCCGGTATGAAGGTTGAGGTTCTAGGCTATAGAAGACATCTGACAGGAGTAATTGGTGCAAATCCGCATCATTTTAATGAAGCTAAGGATAAATTAGATTTTGAAGATTTATTTATTGACTGCGGTGCAAGCAGCAAGGAAGAAATGGAGCAATATGTGCACTTCGGCGATTTAGCTGTATATAAAAGAGAACCCGAGCTGCTTCTTAATGACAGGGTATGCGGCAGGGGACTAGACAATAGAACCGGTAGCTTTATCGTTGCAGAGGTGCTCAAAAATGTTGCAGGGCGAAATCCAAAGGTTGGGGTTTACTGTGCCAGCACAACATCGGAGGAAGTCGGCTTGCTGGGCGCCTACGGCGTAGGTGCAATGGTAGAGCCTAATATAGCAATTATCTGCGATGTTACCTTTGCTACAGACCACCCAGGCATCAACACTGATAAGCACGGCAAGGTAGACCTTGGCAAAGGCCCCGCACTAGGCTTGGGCTCTGCGATAAATGCCAAGACTAATGAACTGATGGAAAAAGCTGCTGACAAGCTTAATATAAAGCTGCAGTACGAGCTTTATACTGCTTCTACCGGCACGGATGGAGATAAAATTCGCTTTACCGGAAAAGGAGTTCCAATTGCACTGGTATCACT